>NZ_JBNPLM010000001.1:0-187036 GCF_050313495.1 Collinsella sp. SGI.178
TAAAAACGGGCGGCTCGGATGTTGGTCCGAACCGCCCGTTTGGCGTGTTATGTCGAGGCATTTAGCCCGTTACGTAATACCAGACCACGCTGTCGCCATTGGAGAGAACGTAGTTGCTGCACGCCGTGTTGGGCGTTACGCCGTTGACGGAGTACATCCAGCCGCTTGTACCACCGTGCTCCTTCTCGGCCAAACCACCGATAGCGGCGACATACGTGCCGTACGATGAGCCGTGCGCATTTACAGAGAGGCCCAGTGCGCACAGGGCATCGTAGGGGGTAGCGCCCTCGTTGAAGGTGAACGTACCGCCAGAAGACACCGGGTTACCCACGGCACTCGACGTCACAGAGACCGTCACAGTAATGTAGCCAGGCTGCTGCGGGTCGCCCTGATTACCCGCAGAAGCGTTGCCGCTGTTGGATGCAGACCCACCGCCGGTCGCCGAGCCGCCGCCCGAAGAGGAGCCGTTTGAAGAACTCGATCCACCAGCGGATTCGGAGCCCTGTCCGGCAGACGCGTTGTTGGACTTCTTGCCGCCCTTGCCTTCGGACTTCTTCTCTTTCGAATCCTTGTCTGACTTCTTGTCCGAAGACTCGGAAGCGTCCTTGGAATCCGATTCATTCGAGTCCTTGGACTCGGAGTCCACAGCGTCAGAAGACGAGGAGCCCGCTGTCTCCATCTTGCGAGAAGCGATAGAGCCAGAGCCGGCAACGCTCCTCCCCGCCACGGCCCGAGCGATCCAATCGATGGACCAGGCGCCGCTGGCGGAAGGGTGAACAAAGCCCAGCGAGACGACAATCAGCGCGATGCAGACGGCCGTCAGAGAGCCAAGCAGCGCCTTGCGCCGAGAGGCGGACGCCGCCGAGGCGGCGCCCTTTTGCTTAGCATCGTCGAGCTGAATGAACGACGAGTCGGGTTGCTTGGAGTCGGCGTCCTGAGGTTTATTGGACACAGCTCTCACCTACCGGCGCTTGGTAAACACGAACACGCCAATGACCGCAAGCCCGATCACGCCGGCCGCTACGCCGACAATGGCGAGCGGGTTGAAGCCAGACTGCTGTGCCGGGGCCTCAGCGGACTTCTTAGCGGTAGTCGCGGCAGCCGATCCCGTATCGGACTTGGAGCTGGACTTGCCGGACTTCTCGTCAGACTTCTTGCTGTCCTTCTTGTCGGACTTGTCGGAATCCTTCTTGGAATCCTTGCCGTCCTTGGTCTCGGTCTTGGTCGTGGTGGACACCGGCTTCTGGCCCGGAGCAACAGCACCGCCAGTCTGCTGGCCATTTGTGCCGTTACCGGAGCCAGAACCAGCACCGGCATTACCCGAGCTGCCATTGGAGCCAGAGCCACCGTTACCGCCAGGGTTAACAGCATTCTTGGTCCACTTGGCGTAGAGCGTCATATCGGCCGTCACCGCGGCACTAAAGTCATACGCCTTTGTGCAAGCCTCATCGGTATACCAGCCACCAAAGGTGTAGCCCTCACGCGTCGGATCGGCCGACTTGGTGACGGTCGAGCCAGAAGCAGGCGTCTGATCGCCAGTCGCAGAGCCGCCCCGAGCATCAAACTTAACGCGATGGGCCTGGGACTTCACACAGAACAAGTGACCTGAGTCGTTCGTGTAGTAAAGGTTACCGAACTCGTCGCAGACAACCGACGCCATGCAGTAGTTTGCATAACCAGAACCGGGAACAAACACTTCGGTCGCCTCGGTATCGCCCAGCTTGTACATATACACGCCGCCGCCCGAAGTGTAGTTAGGCCAGTTTCCCTTGGCGCCATTTAGGGTGAAGTACACGTACGTCTCGCCATCACGCGTCGAGACGAGCGGCGTGCTCTTCGATTCAAAGCCGAGCTCTTCGCCATCGGCTTTCGTAATCTGCCTCACGCTCATATCAGAAAGATCGATGATCGACAGCAGGCCCTTAGCCTTCCAATTGTTCGCAGTCGCACCGCAAATAAAGGCATATTTGCCGCTAAACACGGGCGTTGAAGTCGAGTATGGGGCAAACTGCACCTTCCCGGCCTCGGTAATAGAGCCATCCGAACCAATAGTCAGCTTGTGCAACGTGCCATCATCGCGCGTAACGGCGTATACATAGCCATCGTGGACGGTAAGCGCCGAGCGGATATTGCCACCAGATAGCTTAAACGAGGCGACAAGCTTCGACAGATCGGCGGAATACACGCGCACCTGGCCGAAGTCGCTGCCGACAACGTAGTAGCCATTTACCATCAGGCCGCCAGACCAGTAGTAACCTCCGTCAGTGACGGAGGCGCTACCGGCGATGGCGCCCGTGTGAATATTGATGCGCCTGACCGTACCGTTTTGCACGTCATTGCCATTGGCAGACCAATAATCAAGGGTGTTGATATAGACGTAGTCGCCGTCAACGGTCAACGAAGACAGGTTCTGCTTCGTAAACGCATCGGAATACCAAAGCGTCTCAAACGTTTTCGCCGAAACAGCCTGCAGATAGCCGCCGGAAAGCGGAATCAAAATAATGCCTTGCGCAATAACAGGACGGCAGGTGGTATCCATGGAAGAGCCGAGCTCAAGAGATCGCAGAACGGAACCCGTCTCGGGATCAATCTCATTCAGGACAGCATTCCACGTCTTTCCACCCCATACCGAAGCGCCCGTGACAAGGTATACCTTTCCGTTCGCGACAATGGGGTCAGACGCAGAGGCGCTTGCACCTGCCTTCTGCTGCTCTTCGGTTAAAAGGTTGAGCGCCCAGGAAGGCGTATCGGTCTTTGTCGTAGGCGTAAGGGCATCCGTTGCGGATCCCGAGCCACCGTTCGCAAAGCCATTCCATGCCGTATCGACATCGGGATGCTCAGCCCCAGGATTGGTGGCAGGCGCCGACGAAGGCTTCTGTA
This sequence comes from Collinsella sp. SGI.178, assembly GCF_050313495.1. Classification (NCBI taxonomy): domain Bacteria; kingdom Bacillati; phylum Actinomycetota; class Coriobacteriia; order Coriobacteriales; family Coriobacteriaceae; genus Collinsella; species Collinsella sp. SGI.178. The sequence continues at coordinate 2,881 of NZ_JBNPLM010000001.1, forward strand.
TGCCATCGCCCTTAACGTAACGGAACTCGACGCAATCGCCGTTCTTGAGGTAGTAGCTCGGAGCGCCGACGCTCGCGTACCCATTGTTCACAAAGAACGACCAGTAGCTGTACGGCGCGGCGCTCGTTGTGCTCAACACGCGGCCATCGGGCATCGTCGCACTCGTAAGACCCCATGCATTTGCTTCGAGGTTCGTACAACCGGCAGCCGTCATAAGCTGCTCGAGTACCGACTCGGCCGTCGTGTCATCGTCGGCGGGAAGCGTAAGCTCGGTCAAGGGCACCACCGATTGCTCGGTGTAGTTGCCGTCGGCATCACTTGCGGAGACGCCCGTGACCTTGGCCGTCACCGTAATGGTCTTGCCCTCGTTCGGGTTGTCGAGCCCCGTCGTTCCCTTGACGTTTACCGTCGCAGAAACATCCAAGCCGGCAAGCACCGCGTAGTCCGAGTTGTCGGGATAGCGCTCGGCATAACGGGCAAAACGCTCGCTCTTCAGACGGCCGCTAATCGTGACTTTCGTGTTGTATTCGGGCTGAGTGAGGATAAGGTTCTCATGCGCGATAACCCTCGGTTTGCTCGACTTGAGCAAACGATAGGTGTTCTCCGTGCCACCGGGGAGCTCACTAAACACGAAGCCGTAATGTCCCGAAGCCTCTTCGGTGGAATAGCACCAATTAACCGCATATCCCTGGCCATACACCTTGAGTGGCGCATGCAGGTTGCCCGTCACGCTGGAGGCATTTTGGCCATCAAGAATACCCAAGTAGAACGAAGACTTCGCAAGGCTAAGGTGGAACAACTCGGCATTGAGCTCGTCCTGATTCTGCGGAGAAATCGCAAAGTCGAGGGTCCTGCTTGCCGTGACTTCGGCGTTGGACTTATCGGTCACCGTAAGGGTGACTTTGGTCTTCGCTGCCTCGGCGCCAGGCAGCGGCTGATAGACCGTACCCTTGTAACCGTTAAACGTGATGTCATCGGTGCTGGCGGAGTACTCGACCTTGTAATACTTGCCGTCGACGCCAAGGTTCTTGGGCTGTGGCATTTGCAGGTCGGCGGTTAGGCCGTCCTTGTCGGCAACCGTTTTGGTGCCGTAGTACTTGATATTGTCGTAGGTAAAGGCCGCATCGACCTTCGCCTGCAGTGCCTTCTTGTCGGCGGCAACCTTCTCGGGATCGCCCTTGACGGTCACCGTGAAGTCGTGCGATCCGGCAAGCTTGATGTCGCCATTCGTAACCGTAACCTTGGCGGTCAGCGTCACGTCTCGGTCGCTCGATGCGCGCGAGACCTTACCCGTCTTATCTTCCCAGCTAACACCAGAAACAGACAGGCGCTCGGTGTCGGAGCTTGTCCATTCAACAGAGAATTTCTTTGCGGAACCCGCCTTGTGCGGAAGCGTGACATTTTGGGTCACGCCATCGGCGGACTCGCCCGCCGCGTAGCCAATCTGCAGGGAGTCGGCAGCACTGTCAAGAAGGTCTTGCAGCTTAGCCTCGTCCCAAGCAACCTGTACCGACTTGTTGGGCTGGTAAGGCTCAGTCTTGCCATCGCGCGACAGCTCAAACACCACATCGGCGCTACGCAGACCGTCGATGTTGTAACCGGTGTAGTCGTTGGGGTCGATGTAGAAGAACGTCACATCGCCGTTGGTCTTATCCTGGGCGTCGGAGATGCCGACCGTGGCCTTAGCATCCTCGGCCTTAAAGAGCACGCCACCCTCGGAGACCTTAACGTCAACGTCGGTAAATCCCAGATCGGCAAGCTGCGCCTTCAGCGCGTCGTTAACGTTGCCGCCCTTAGCGCTGTAATCAACGGAGATCTGCTTATTGGAATCGTTGAGCTTTTGAACTGCGGCCTCAAGAGAGCCTGCGGCGATCACGGAGTTGGCAGAGACGAGCTCGACCGTCGAGCTGCCGCTCGTGGCGACAGCCTTCAGATACTTGCCCGCGGCAGAAGCCGAGACAGTCGCCTCGGCGCCCGACATATCAGACAGCAGCGTCCAGTCGGCCTCCGGAGCCTTCGCATCGTCCGCCGCATACCAGGCAACAGTCGCCTGACCGGTGACGTCGATACCGTTGGTGGCCGAACCGTCGGCGCGCTTAGCCTGCGCCGTCGCCTTAACGCTATCTCCCGAGACGAGATGGGTCGAATCGCTATTGATCTGCGGCGTAGTGGTCACGCGCAGCAGGTTATACTTCCCCGCCGCGGTAACGCTGTCCGACGAAACCCATTCAACCGTGTTGTCGAGAGCGTTCGCCGTGACCTTGATCCTCTTGCCGACAAGTGCATCCGTAAGAGTCAGGCTGCCGTCGGTCGTATCGATGCCGTCGGTGAGCTCTGTCCAATCGGCATCGCCCTCGCCCTTGGCATACCACGCCATGGTGAGATCGGCATCGTCGGGCACGTCCTTCGTCGAGCCCGACCAGCTGCCCGGAACCTGCACGCTCGGCGTGATCTTTGAACCCACGCTCAGCGTAACGTTCTTATCGGCAAGCTCAATGCCCGCCAGCTTGTACTGACCCTTAAGCGTCACGGGGCCGAGCGGGGCAACGGACTGCGTGCCGCCGTAGGAGCTCTTCTTCTGCGTGCTGGAGACGGTATTTTCGCTCGTAACCTTCACGCGCAGGTACTTGCCAGCATAGGCGGCGTCAACGGTATAGGTCGCCTCGGTAGCACCGGGGATATCGGTATAGGCGGAGTCGTAGCTCGAGCTGCTGTTTGCATACTGCCACTGGTAGGTCACATTATCGGTGCGGTCGATATAATGATAGTTGGAACCGTCCTTTTTGCGCACCTTAGTCTTGAGCGTATCACCCACACGTACGCCGTTGGTGGCGGGAGAGCCCTCGAACTGCACGTCGTAAAGCTCAACTTGGCCAGCGACGGAGACAGGACCCGCCGCATAGTACGGCTTCTGCTCGCCATAGCCGCCGTTGGCCTTGGCCACGACGTACCAACCCTTAAGGGCGGCGGTCACCGTCAGGGTGTTACCGGTCTCACCCTCGATAGGCGTGTTACACGAGCTGGCGGTATTCGACTTGCCCTTGTACCACTGCCACGTGACATGCGAGTCGGAGGTAACGTCGGTGGAGCCCGCCTTGGCGGTCGCCGTAATCGTGGAACCGACCTCGACTTTGCCCGAAGTCGGGCTCATAGTCACGCTCGTGACATTAATTGAACCAGCAGCAGCGACGAGAGCTCCCGTCGAGTTGGTCAAGCTCGAAGAGCCGATCTTCGAGGACACCTTGCACTTGAGGTACTTACCACCCAAAGCGTCGGTAAGCTCGAGGGTCTCACCCGTGGCGCCCGCAATGTCGGTATACGTGCCACTCTTAGTGTCAGAGCTCTGCCACTGGAAGTTGAGCTTGCTCGCGTCGACGAACGCGCCGTACGCGCCGCCCTTCTCCTTGGCGCGGGCCTTAGCGGTATCCCCCACCGCAAAGACGCTCGTGTTGTCCTTGGTGTTAACGATGGACACGGCCGAAATCTCAACCGCACCGGCCTGCTTGACCTTGCTGGAAGTGGTCTTGTTCACCGTGTTGACGCCAGCGTTGGCCTCGACCCTGATGTACTTGCCCTCAAGGTCGTCGGTTACCGTGAGGGAAGCGCCCGTCTCGCCCTCGATCTTGGTAAAGCCCGAGTACTGCGAGGTAGAAGCGGACCACGTGTAGGCAACCTTGGCGTCGGCGGGGGCTTGCTGATAATAGCTTATGTACGGAGTCGCCGTCAGGGTATCGCCTATGCTCGGCGTGTCGCTATTCAGCTTGACGCTGTTAAGCTCCATCTGACCGGCGCCCAGCACGGGACCGGGGATGTTGTTGGCATTGATACCCGAGCCGTACGAAACCGAGGGGCCGAAGTAATCCTTGCCATCAACCGTTACCTTGCAGATGAAGTATTTGCCTTCCATCGCGGCGGTGACGGTGAGCGATTGCTCGTGGCCTACGACCTCGGTGTAGTCGGCGACATTGCTGCTGGCCCTGGTCGTGCCGGCGAGCCAGGTGTAAGTCCAGGTGCCGGGATTGGCAACGGACTCAGTCGAAGTGCCGTACCAGTCGTCCTCGACCTCATCGTACATATTTGCCCAGAGCGTATCGCCCGCGCTGAGCGCGCCCGACTTCGTGGAATACGAGTTGCCCTCATCCTTGGAATCCTGGATGAAGACCTTGGCCTCGCTGGAAAGCGTCGTGGCGGACGCAGCGGCAACGGCGTTCTTCTGATCCGAAGCAGCAGGCACCGCGGGAGAGCTCTCGGACTCAGTCGCGCTGTCTGCAGCGGTGCCATCGCCATTCGCGGCACTCGCAGTTGCGCCCTGATCAGCGTCGGCTCCATCGGCAGCAGCGCTCGCCGCCGCACCGTTCGCACCGGTATCTCCGGCAGCGGCGCCCTCGTCGGCCGCCGCGCCCTCGCCGCCCGTCGCAGCCTGAGCCACAGACTCGGCAATGCCCTCGGCACCCTCGGCCCAAAGTTGCGCCGGCGTGGTACCAAAAGCCATGGCAAAAGCCAGGAACGCCACCAGACCGCGCTTGGCTACGCCGCGCGCAATCGCTCCATGACGACGCCACGAGGCGCGCTGGCACTCGTCCTCAAACATATCCATTTGTCTCCTACTGTCTGCACTTGGAGCATTGCCCAGCGGCTGCCCCACGTCATCGCGCACATTGCGCTCGAGTACCCCCATCGGGGTCCCCCTTCCCTCCAGAGCCCAACGCGTACCGGCGGCATGCGCCGCGGCCGCGTACAAGATGGGAGGCGATCCGACTTAACCTTACCGACCCGGGCGCGCCGTCCGATCTGCGGCGCGGCCATCCCGGGCCAAGAGGAATTACGGTTACTGGTACAGCCGGGGACTTGCACCCCGATTCTCCCAAACGCGCAGGAAAACCGCGCATTCGTGCGTCTCCGCACCACCATCTAGGCCATCGATTATTACTGTCGGTATGGTAGCACGCAAAAGGGCCCCGCACGCAGGCGAAGCCCAAGGTAAAAGCTATGGTTTGCGATAGGAAGGACTGCCGTCGGACCTTGCAAGAACAGCCCGTTTCAAAACTATGCCGGTTTACGGGGCTGATTCAGCACTTCGCAACCATATCTGCCATTTTCGAAAACCAACGACTCATCTACCTGCGGTTTTAAAAGCGCGAATTTCGGTATGCTCGAGGTTCGGCGCTCCAGCCCCGTAAACCGGCATAGTTTTGTCCGGACCAGCCCACGCCGGCGCGACGCAAGGCAAAATGATCCGTTTTCCTCCGTCCCCCAGGGGCCATTAACGCTTGCCGCCGTGACTGTTGCGCCAGATCTCGCGGCCCAGCATCAGCGCCAGCACCAGCGCACTCACGTAGCCCATAAAGCCAATGACCGGGATACCGAACACAACCGGCTCGATGCGCGCGTAGTACACAACCGACGAGCCGATAAACAGGCCGGCGATCACAATTGCCATCGACATGCGGTCGATAATTCCACCCAGCTGTCGCAGCGCCTTATCGCTGCTCATGATCTGCGTGTTCACCTTAAGCTGGCCGCGCGTGAGCATGCGCGACGCCAAGCCCAGATACTCGGCCGCCTCGAGCGAGCCTTTTGCCGCGCGATAGCTGCTCGCGGCAAGATCGTGCCCCATTTCGCGGACGCGCGCATAGGTGCTCTTCTCGTTTTTGATGTGCGTCTGGATGATCTGGATCATGTTGACGTCGGGCATGTACTCGGTCAGCAGACCCTCGAGCGTCACCATGCCGCGCGCGAACATCGTCACCACGCTCGGCAGCTCAACGTCGTTTTTGCGCGCCAGATTTAACAGCGAGGTCAAAAACTCGCCGATATCCAGGTCCTTAAGATCGAGCCCTGCAAAGTCGGCGACGATAAAGTCCAAGTCGGACAAAAAGGCCGAATGGTCGAGCTCGGCAGAATCGCCGCGCGTCACGGCAAAGCGCATAAGCGAATCCTTGAGCTTGGGAACGTCGCCTTCGGCCACGGCGAAAATCATGTCCTTGACGATACCGCGGTCGTGACTCGACATGCGCCCGACCATGCCCAGGTCGATAAAGTAGACGATGCCGTCCTTGAGGATGATGTTTCCCGCATGCGGGTCGGCATGGAAAAAGCCATCATCGAGCACCTGCGTCGAGTAGTCCTCGACGATCGCGGCGCCAATCTTTTCCAAGTCATAACCCTCGGCCACCAGGCGCTCGGGATCGGCAATGGAGATGCCGTCGATGTAGTCCATGACCACGACGTGTTCGGTGCAAAGGTCCAAGTAGGATTTGGGACACGAGACGCCATGCACGCTTTTGTGGAAGTCATAGAAATCGTTGAGGTTTTTGGCCTCGGCCAAAAAGTTGGTCTCCTCGCGAAACGAGGTCCACAGCTCTTCGACCACGCCATGCAGGTCCACAAACTGATCAGTGTTGACGAACTTGGAAACGATGCGCACCACCGAGCGAATGATGTCGATGTCCTGAGCCATCACCTGCTGCGCGCCGGGGCGCTGCACCTTAACGGCCACGTCCTCGCCAGTCACCAGACGGGCGCGGTGCACCTGCGCGAGCGACGCGCTACCGAGCGGGTTGGGGTCAATCGCGTCGAATATCTGCCCCAGGCGCTGGCCGTATTCCTCTTCCAAACAGCGGAGCACTACCTCATACGGCACCGGCTCTACGTCGGAGCGCAGACGGCGCAGCTCGTCGCAAAACCGCTGCGGCAAAATCTCGGAGCGGTTAGCCAGAATCTGCCCCATCTTAACGAACATGGGGCCGAGCTCTTCGAGCAGACGACGCAGGCGCACCGGCGTGAGGTTATCCCACACGCGGTACTTTTTGATCAGGCGAACGATCTGACCGATGCGCTCACGACGACCTGCCGGCGTGAGCTGGTATTCCTCGTCCGGCGCCATCGCGTCGGGCTCCTCGGGGACCATATCGACAGCGCGCGGCTTCTTGCGAGCGCCCGAGACGGCGGCATCGACCTCGTCGACAACCGCCGTCTCGTCACCCAAGGGATCTAGATTGTTGTAATCGGTGGTGGAATCTGCCATCTGCGCTGCTACTCGGCCTCTTCGGCGTCCTCTGCATCGTCGGGCTCAACAGACTCGACGGGCACCGAGGTAACGTTGTCCTCGACCGAATCGACGATGTCGCGCACATGGGCCAAAAAGGCCGTGCGCTCGGGGGCGGTCATGACGCGCACGCGGGCGAGGATGAGCTCGTCGAGCACGCGCTGGGCCGCAGTCTCGCCCTGCATGCCCAGGCGCTCGGTAAGGTCGGAGATGGTGCCGCCGGCCTGTTCGAACATGTCGGACACGCTGCGGGCGATATCGGGGGTGCCGGCGTCCTTGCGCACCTGCTCGCCCTTGGCATTGAGGTCGTCGAGGACCTTCTTGCCGCCCTCGACGGCAACGGCGGCGGCGCCGAAGCCCACGTTGATGGCACCGTTAACAAGCTGATCGAATTTCATAACCATGGTTGGCTCCAATCGTGAACAACTTCCTTGGCCTACTTGTACCCAAGATTGGGCAAACGACACAAAATCGTTTGTCACCGGGATAGAAATCGAGCGAGGCAAAGCCTTTGACGGCGTTTGCCTCGCTCGCTCGTTGCAAGGTTATCTTTACCTTACGTTATCGTTCATCGCGAAGGAATTCTTCATGGCGCAGCTCGTGGTGTAGAGCACCTTGCCCAACAGGGCATCGGTCTCCACGCGCACAAGCTCGGCAAAGGCCTCGTTGGCGCGGGCGAGCTCGGCGGGCACCTCGGCCTCGGGCAGTACGGCGACAACGGCGTCAACGTCGTGAATCTGCTTGTGGCCCATGCCGCCGACCTTCTCCTGATAATCCTCGACCGCGCGACCGCACTCATGGAAGCGGACATCGGCCAAGGCGCCAATCAGGCGATTTGCCCAATAGAAATTCTCGGACGTCACGCGAGCCTGCGTGTCGGCATAGTACTCGGGCATGGTCTCGACATTGGCGTACAGCGGCACAAGCGCGTTAAACGAGTTGGAGCCAAACGCCATCCACTGCACGGCGCGATACGCCGGCTGCGCATAGGGGCGCAGCTGCAGCACGGCGAGCTGGCTGTTGCGGTTGATGCCGATGGGACGATAGGCGCCGCGCGTGGCGGGCGTACCCTTGCTGCCGTAGCAGTCGTACTCCGTGCCCTGGTAGTGGCTCGAAAGCACGTACTTGATGTCCTCGAGGGTCACCTTGCGCTCGGGCACGCGACTCCAGGGAATGTCGTCGCTCTCGGGCGTGTAGTCGGCGTCGGGACCGTCCCACACATCGCTGGGGTTGAGGCAGCGCTGCATGTACCAGGCGCGCGGCGTGTTGTAGACGTGGTCGCTGTCGCTGTGCGAGCCAAAGGCCTCGCGCGGGTTAAAGACCGCGGCGGGACCGTCGCCCTTAACGCCCAACGTCAGGTCCAGATGCCACTCGGCCATCCAGGTGCGTAGGTCGGCCGAGCACATGTGGTCGACCTGCGCGCCCTCGGCGTCGTCCAAGTCAAAGCTGTCGATACCCAGCTGGTTGGGCATGGTCACATAGGCGTCGTCGGGTACGCGCTTGGCGATCCAGTGGTGGCCGCCGATGGTCTCGAGCCACCAGATCTCGTCAACGTCACTAAAGGCGATGCCGTTGTTCTCGTAGGTGCCGTAGCGCTCGAGCAGGTCGCCCAGAATGCGCACACCGTCGCGGGCGGATTTGGCGTATGGCAGCACCAGGGTCACCATGTCCTCCTCGCCCAAACCGCCGGGCTGCGCCGGCACATAGCCGTCCTCGCCCTCGTTACCCTTGGCGGGCACGAAATCCACGAGCGGATCGGCGCCGCGGACGCGCTCGTTGGTGGTGAGCGTCTCGGTTGCGGACATGCCAACATTGAGCTCGTTGAAGCCGGCCTCGGCCCAAATGCCATGACCCGGGACAACGTCGGGGACGCTTGTGTAACGCATGGGATTGTCGGGCAGCTCAACGGTCAGGTGGCTCAGGACGCTCGTGTAGACACGCGGCTGCTCGTCGGGATGCACTACGCGCATGCGCTTGGGCTCAAACACCCCATTGGACGAGTCCTCGTTGCGGGCAACCAGCGTCGACCCGTCATAGCTCGCGTTCTTACCGACCAAAATCGTTGTGCACGGCATGCGCATCCTCCTTGAGCGAAGAAATCAAACGGCAACAGTGTATCGCTTCGGTGCAAAAAGGGCGAAACCACAGCCTCGGCAGCCCCCGTGGTCAAAAGCCTATTTCGATGCGCGCTCGGCCGCTTCGATCACGTGTTTGGCGAGAATCGCGGTGGTTACAGCCCCCACGCCGCCCGGCACAGGCGTGATGGCGCCAACGATCGGCTCCGCAGCATCAAAATCGACATCCCCGACCAGCTTGCCGGCGGCCTCGTCCCAGTTAATGCCCACATCGATGATCGTCTGGCCCTCGCGAACCGCATCCGCGCCAATCGTGCGCGCGCGTCCAACTGCCGCAACCACTACATCAGCCGCACGACACTCGGCAGCAAGGTCGCGCGTGTGCGTATGGCACGTCGTCACCGTGGCATTGCGAGCCGTAAGCATGGCGGCAACGGGACGGCCAATCACCAGAGACCGACCGACGACCGCGACCTTGGCCCCATCCAGCTCAACACCGTAATGGTCCAGCAACGCCAACACGGCCTCGGCCGTGCAGGGAGCAAAGCCCTCGCCACGACCCGAAAGCGTGGTGAGCAGCGAGGCCGGCGTCATGGAGTCGACATCCTTGGCGGGATCGAGTTCCGCGGCAACCGCATCCTCGTCAAGCCCAGCGGGCAGCGGGCGAAACACTAGGCAGCCATGAACGGCGGGGTCGGCATTGATGTCCTTAATGGCCGCCAACAACTCATCCTGCGAAGCATCGGCAGGAAGCAAAACACGGCGAGCCTCAATGCCAGCCTTTTCACAGCGCTTGAGGGCGCCGCGCTCGTACGACAGATCGTCCTCGCGCTCGCCCACACGAACGATGGCCAGCGTCGGCACAACGCCGCGTTCGCGCAAAGCAACGCAGCGAGCGGCAAGTTCCTCGGTCAAAGTACGGGCAACGGGAGCACCTTTGAGCAGCTCTGCCATGGCTATCCCCTCTTCCTGGCTGCGTCGGCGGCACGGCGCGCCAGCGCATCGGCACGCGGCAGCCACGTATCCAGCAGCTCATCGCACGCCGCCTCGAGCTCCTCGGCGCGCGCCCGGTCTTTCATAGACGTAGTGTTGGCAAAGAGCGTCAGACTCGCGCCCTGCATGGCGGCGCGGCAGAACACGGCGCCACAAGCCACGTCGGACAGCAGCTGGCGCGACCCCTTGTCCGCCATGTCCTCGAGCAGCGCCAGCGCGCGCCCGCAGGCATCCATAATGCGATACGGTGGCATAGCCGCCACGTGCAGCGCATCCTGAATCGCAGCCGGTCGAGCCGGATCCTCGCGCGAAATACCGTACGCCGCGGACACCTGCCCGTAGGCACGAACGTCCTCGGCAACCAACTCGACAAGCTCATCGGCCAGCTCATCAGCCTGAGCAAACGCGCGTGTCAGGTCATCTGCACGATCGGCAAGCGCGGGATTGGTTGCCCCGTAGCGCGCGACCATCCCGCAAAGCGAGGCGCCCAGCGCGCCCACAAAGGCGCTCGCGCTGCCACCGCCGGGAACCGGCTCGCGCGCAGCAAGTGCCTCGGCAAATCCGCGACAGGTTTTATCCATCATCTCTTGGCTCATGTGCATGCACCCTCAATGCTTGCCAAGCTAATCGGACAGTCGGCGCCGCCCGAACGCATCGTGTATTTCGTGGTGCCTAGTCTAGCCCATAAGAGCATTCGCGTCAGTGCGCCCAGTTATCGCACTTTTCTATGGCGGGCGATAGGCGCAACATCGCTGCGCTTATCGCCAAGCAATCAATCCCGACCCCCTGTCAAGGTCAGTCTTGCGCCCAGCCCATTGGGCCATAGACACACCAAGTGCCATCGCGCAAACCACACCGGCAAAACGAATGCGTCTTTGTTGCACAATCCGATGCAACAAAGACGCAAGTATGCGGAATAAATATGCAAGAAGCGCAAGAAAGATTGGCGTACCGATAAAGGTGCGAAATAGAGGTTTAGTAAAATGTCAGAAGTTCTATAATATTAATGCTGATTTAATACTTTTAGAGTCGAAGGAGTCTCAGCATGAAGTCGTTTTTGAAAACGGCCTCTCGTGCGGTCGCAGCGCTGTTTGCCGTTGCGCTCGTCACGATGGGCGTAGCATCGCCTGCTTTCGCAGACGGTGCCCCCGGATCGATCACCATTGAACGCGGCGGTATACCCACCGGTAAAACCTACACTAAACTTGCCGACGCTACCGCCGTTGCGCAGAGCGGCGACACCATCAAGCTCGGCAAGGGCAACTATACCCTCTACGGCGTGAGCTCCGTGGGTCACACCAAGGGCAAGAATCTTACGTTCGAGGGCTTGGGCGCGGACAAGACCGCATGGAACATCGGTGCGGAGGTTCCCAACCCCGATAATTTTGGCACCGAGTACAACGGTGACTATTCCTTTGACGGTGCCGGTACCGTTACGTTCAAGAACATGACGATGCGCTCCGGCTCCGCGAACTATCTTGGCTTCATTCGTGCCGACAAAACCGTGGTCGACAGCTGCATTGTTAATGGCAAGACGTTCTACTGGGGTTATTCTTCCGCCGAGTTCAGGAACACGACGTTCAACGCCCCGAATGGCGATTACGCCATCTGGACGTACAGCTCGCCGACCATGACGTTTGACAGCTGCACCTTTAATGCCAGTGGCAAGGTTATTAATGTCTACACCGATGCCGGTGCCGGCAGCCATGACATTACCGTTAACGTGAATAATTGCAAATTTAACTCAATGAGTTATGGCAAGCAGGCGTTGAATATCAACGACTCGAATATGGGTGAGTATAAGTACATTCTCAACATTACTGGCAATAATACCGTCACGGCTGCGCGCGACAACACTACCTGCTCTCAGCTCTTTGGCTTTGGTGGCAAGCCGGGCAACAACACCGGCCGTACCGATGTCACCATCGACGGCACGAAGGTGTGGTCCAACAAGACGATGCTCACCCACAGTTACACCGACGGCGAGCACGACAACAAATTCAATGTCACCTACACCGAGTGGGCCTCTGACAATGCCGGTACTTGGACTCGCACGGGAACCCCTAAGTGCAAGTACTGCGGCTTCACCAAGCCTGAGTTCGAGGAGAAGGCCTACGATCTCTCCTACGACCTGAACGGTTCCGAGGATGAGCAGACTGCCGAATTCGCAGCCGTTACGTGCGTCACCGAAGCCGAGGTTACGGCCGAGCAGCCGGTACGCAAGGGCTACTCCTTCGTGGGCTGGAACACCGCAAAGGACGGCTCCGGCACAAGCTATGCCGCGGGCGATAAGGTTGAGCTTTCCGCTCCCGTGACGCTGTTCGCCCAGTGGAAGAAGGACGAGCCCGCGCCCAAGCCTTCCGACAACAAGCCTTCCGACAACAAGCCTGCCGGCAAGCCTGCAAATAAGACCAAGGCAAACAAGCAGGATCTGCCCAACACGGGTGACGCCTCCGCCAACATCGTCGCTGCTATGGGCATCATGGCAATCGCCTGCTTTGTCACCAGCGCTGTCGTGTCTAAGGTTCGCAAGTAATTTCAACTTCGAAACACGCCGCAGCAACTTGTTGCAACGCAAAGGGGTCCGCACCGCAAAAGGTGCGGCCCCCTTTTTGCACAAAAAGCTGTGGCGAAGCACCCACGATGACCAACCGGATGCGTCCGTCGTCAAGATTCGCAGCCCCCGGCTACGCTCTGCCCCACCGCACCAAACATGGAACCAGTGGAAGGACAGAAAGGCCGGCTCTCCCCTCTTTTGCGCCCGGGCATATTGCCACTTAACGGCGCAAATCCAGCCATCAGAATGGGACACATGGCCCACCCTAGCGAGCCGTCCACGCGTACAGTAAAGGCAGGTAATCCATGGGCGGTTACAGATGAGGAGACACGACCATGAAAAAGAAGGCCTTTGCGATTCTCACCCTCTGCATCAGTCTCTTTGCTGCAGTTGCCCTGGTGGGTTGCGGCGGAAGCGGTGGCGCTACCGGCAGTGGCGGTGGCGGTGGAGCAGAAAAACCAGCCGTGGATATGAGGACCGACTTCATCTGGTTTAAGGTCGAGGTCCCCGAGGGCGTCGAGATCACCGACGTCGCTGGCGACACCGCCGATAAGGCCCAGTTTAAGTTCACCGAGAGCGAGCACGCCAGCGATCGCTTCATCCCTGTCTTCGACTCTGACAAGAACGCCGACGAGCTGTTCGACTACGAGGCAAAGTGGAAGGCCAACTCCGGATGGACCGAGAGCGACCCCGTTAAGTACAACGGCAAGACCTGGCGCAGCGCCTACTTCACGCACTCCGGCGGTGTGACGACCGAGTACTTCACCGACGTTGACGGTGGTAGCGTGTATGTGCGCATCGACAACGCCGAAGAGCACAAGGACGCCGTCGAGACCATGATGAAGTCCCTGGAGTTTGCCGATGACATCGCCAAGGCCAAGACCGAGGCCATGGACGTCAAGCTCGACGATATCGAGATCAAGCGCTAAGCGACTGGCGAGCGCAACGGGAAACACGAGTGCAGTGCTAACAAGCGGCGGTGCCCCAGCGCTTCGTACCCAGGGAGGGCCGGTAAACCGACCCTCCCTTTCTTATGCCGGTAGCCGACGAACGCGAGGATGCCGGAACCACCCCAAATGTGGCAACAGTACGAAAACGGCAGGTACCCCAACACGTCCGCCCGCCGATTTATTGCGCCGCGCAGACAATTAAACCGGCTTCTTTAAACGTCTGGGCAGTATAGTGACCACAACGAGCGCGCAGCCGCACCCTGCGAATGGAGGAGTTATGACCGAACATCACGCCATCAGTCGCCGAGCGTTTACGCTGGGCCTTGGACTTGCAGCGTTGTCGCCTCTGGCAAGCCTGCCCGAAACCGCCATGCTGGGCATTAGTCCGCGGACAGCCTTTGCGGACGGCACGGCCGATCCAGCGGCCAGCCTCGACAAGTTCGTCATTCGCCTTCGCCCCGCGGGCTATTTTCGCACCGCGAGCGTCAACGAAGACGGCAACGTCATCGGCAACGTCTGCCACCTATTTAATGACGGCACGTCCAGCAAGCTCATCCTTGAGCACGTAGCGACCGATACAGATAATACAAAATGGTATGCCATCCGCACCCTGCTCAATTTCGAAGAGCACAAGAAGACGGGCTACAGCATTTGGTCGGTCGATGGCGACTCGGACGAAGATGGAAAGGTCATCCACGTATGGAGTGGCGAGCATGACGACAAGCCCAGCCGCTCTTTTGCGTTCGACCGCCAGCAAGACGGAACCTACATCATCCGAGACCGCACAAACGAGGACAAAGACATTAATTACCTGGCCATAGAAAAGGACGGCAAAGACCAAGACGACAACAAGATCTGCCACAAGAGGAAGAGCATTCCGTGGGAACTCGAACTTGTCGGTTACAGCATGGGCAAGACCAATACCACAGTTAGCAGTATCGACTGGACCACGTATAGCAGCTACGTCGACGGACCATGTTGGATGAAATACGTCGACAACAACAAATACCTCGACGAGCTGAGCATCCCGGGCACGCATGATTCGAGCACCTGCAGCGTCGACAACGACACCGAGCCCCAAACCTCGCTTGTAAAGTGCCAGCAGGATTACATACCCACGCAGTTGCTCGAAGGCATTCGCTATTTTGATATCCGACTTGGAGGGAACAACGAGGACGACGACCCCGGTATCGTCCATGGAAGATGCTACCTGTTCAAAAAAGACGGGCACTATATGCAGCTCTCCGATGTCATCGGTTACTTCAAAACATTTTTGAACGAACACCCGTCAGAAGCGCTCATCATGCTTGTGTCACGAGGCAACAACGAAGCCACCGACGAAAGTGCTACGACGGCTTTCGCCAAGGTTATGGACAAGAATCCCGATCTGTTCTACACGTCGAGCCGCGTTCCCACACTGCGCGAGGCGCGCGGAAAGATCGTCCTGCTGCGTCGATTTGGACTCGCCGGCAGCAGCGTAAGCGGCCACACATGGGGCCTCGACCTCACCGAATGGGACGACAAAATCGCAGCACACTCCGACAGCTCCTCTATGTGTCTCGTCCAAGACGCGCGAGGCTTTGAGACTACGGGCAATGCGGGCGACATAGAGCCCTATTGCACAAAGGTATATGCCCAAGACCATTACAGCTGCACGGGATCCAGTAAGATAGCATGGGTCGATAGCGCCCTGAAGGCAGCGTCCGAACTCGAGCGCAACACCGTAGATATCACTGCCGCGGATGGAACAACGAAGAAGGCAACGGAGCGCTGCTGGTCTATCAACTACACCAGCTGCACGCAAAACAACCCTTTTACCGCAGCGCGAGTGGTCAACGAGCATCTGTACAAGAGCCCGTACATCAATCCCGACGGCACCGAGGAAACAGAGCCAGATTACCTCAAGCACATTGGCATCATCGCATCCGACTTTGTTGATGCAGCGCTGGCCCGGAGCATCTATCAGCGCAATTACGATACGGAGCACAAGCAGACGGCTTCGTACCACCTCCCGACCCGCATGCGCATGACGTACGGCGACTCGCTGAGCGATGCCTCGCTCCAGGATGGCAAGACCGCTGGCGAGGGCTATTTCCGCCTCGTCGACAGCAGCAACGTACTCAACGTGGCGGCTTCGGGCCATGTGTTTGAAATCGTATATGTGGATGTCGACGCCTTGGGCAACAAGACCGTTACGGCGCTGCGGGGCTCCGTGCCCATCGATATCGATCCGCGCGCGTTGACACCCCATTTTAAGGGGCTCGAGGGCCTTAAGGCCGGCGAGGACGTGCGCGCCAAGATTACGGCGTCACTCGAGGGCAAGCTCGAAAACGATGCCTGCACCGCCCAACTCGAGTTTATGCACGATGCAAACGGCGCTCCGGGAACGGCGATGGCCGAGGGCGAGGCATTTGCCGCGGGAACGTACTGGGTGCGTGCGAAAAAAGACCTGTTGGGCGACGCGGCGCAGAACTACACGCTCGCCAGCGACGGAGCCGCAAGCTTTACCGTAGCGGCCTCGGACAGTGCAGGCGGCGCCGGCGCCAACGCGGGCAGCGCGAACAAGAACGGTAAGGGCAACAAGGGCAAGGGCTCGGGCGGAAAGCTCGCCGACACGGGCGACGGCTCTGGCATTGCCGCCGGGCTCGCTGCCGCCGCCGTAGCTACAACGGTCGCCGGCGCAGCAATGCTTGTCAACGACCGCGAAGACAGCGAAGGCGCTAGCGAATAGGCAAGCCGACCGTTTGGACACATCGACTCAATCGGGGGCGCAGGATACCGTTCTGCGCCCCCGATTTTTACCGTGGCCCGAACGCCGCCATATGCTACATCAACATGTTCAGCGCGTTGACAAATTCCTAGGCCTGGGAGCGGCTGCTCAGGCTAAAGACACAAGCAGTCAACAGCCTGTTACGTAGGAAAACATCGCGGCCTTTGATTCTATTGACGCCCGTAATGTCCTTAAGATAGACAATCTCGGTGTGCTTGCCGCCGAAAGCGCCCTTCTTGAGCACCTCAATACGGTTGGGGTAGATCTTAACGTCTTTAAACCTACCCGAACCTTTGTCCTGGAACAGCAAAGTGTTGTTGTCCATGCGCGTCACTCCCGCGGGGTTCGCTAAAACTGCCTCTATGGCCACATTTTAGTCACCGCAAACCCTTTTCGCGGTCTTGCGCAGAGCACCAAATCGTGTCCGCACGAGGCTTCAAACTAGAATCAATAAAGGTGTTTGATGCGCTTGGTGAGCTCTTAGGATGTTCCTCAAATCGCCGGCATCGGAGGAGGTCTTACATGGTTTACGTATGGGAATTCGAGTTCTTTGATTCGGACGGCGTTGTCGACGCTGTGCCATGTGGCTCGCTGGGCGGAGGAGGGACGTTTGGCTCCGACCTAAACGACGCTGTCGAAAGCGCCGCTGATTTTCTCGCATGCATGGTCGATGACCACCTAATGGGCGGCGTCGATCTTCCCGCGCCGGACTTTGGCCACGAGCCGCAGCACGGTGGCAAGATTATCGCCGTGGCCGTCAGCCGCGAACTCGGCGACATCCCCGCCGTCACCGCAGCGGATGCCGCTCGTATGCTCGGCGTTAGCTCAGCACGGGTATCGCAACTGATAAATGCAGGACTGTTGGATTCATGGAAGGACGGCACCAAGCGCATGGTGTCCAAAGCTTCCATCGAGGCACGACTCGCCGATGCACCAAAGGCAGGACGCCCAAAAGAGGCCCCTATTGCTGTCTAAAGCAATAGCGTTGCAGGTTTTTCATTTGCCAGATTTGTTAACAAGCTCTCCCAATCCGGGACTCGCTGCGTCCCGAATTGAATTGGACACATTGCCGCTGATTGCCGCGCATTCTCAATCCAAAGTATAAGAGGAGTACTCCATGACAGACAGACCGAAAACAACACTGCGCGACTGCATCTACGGACTTGCCGTCGGCGACGCGCTGGGCGTTCCATACGAGTTTATGCCTCGCGGCACGTTCGAATGCACCGACATGATTGGCTATGGCACGCATGGGCAACCCGCCGGCACCTGGAGCGACGACACATCTATGACGCTTGCTACCTGTGACTCGATTAGGGAGCTCGGGCATATCGACACCGCAGACATGCGCGACAAGTTCGTAAGCTGGATTGCCCGTGGCGAATATACGATCGACGGCGTTTTCGATTACGGCGGCACGACCGCCCGCGCCTTGCGTACCGGCAAAGGAGGCTCCGGCGAGCGCGACAACGGCAACGGTTCGCTCATGCGCATCGCGCCCCTGGCGTTCACCGATGCGACGGACGAAGAGATCCGTGAGGTCTCTGCAATCACCCACGCTCATAGAACATCGACCGACACATGCGTCATATTTATCGAGCTGATGAGAGACGTGCTGAGCGGCGCACTCCCCTCGTGGGCGCTGCAGCTGAAAAGCGCGCCCGAGCACGAAATCAGATCCGGCGGCTTCGTGCGCGACACGCTTAAGGCAGCCACCTGGTGCTTCGTCAACACCAGCAGCTACGAAGACTGCGTGCTTGCCGCCGTCAACCTAGGCGACGACACCGACACCACCGCAGCCGTCGCAGGCGCCCTCGCCGGCACGGCCTACGGCATGGACGCAATTCCACAGGAGTGGATAGACACCCTACGCGGCAAGGAGCTGATTGAGAACTGCCTGTTTTAGATCGCGCATCACAGAATGGGTAGTGATAAATGGCTACGCTAATTATTCAAGGAAGAGAATATGACGTCACCCAGGAGCAAGCCGATGAATACAACGCGCTGTTCGACGAGATGTGCGAAAGGCTCGACGCCCTTCCGACTCCGAAACCGGGAACGCTCAACTTCAAATTGAGCCTCGATTTCAAGAGCATCACGGACGAGTACATGCCGAGGCTGCGCGAGATAATCGAGGACGCAAATCAGCCATGAGTCGCGGCAACAAAATCCTCTGACTAGAGGACGCCGCTTCGACGAAGCTCTTCCGCACTACATTGCCGCAATACGGTCATTTCTCAACAGCGAAGCTTGATTACCGAACGGTCATCATCCTAAAAAAGGCCTCGATAAAAAGGAAACAGGATGATGCGTCGCCGTTATCGCTGCCGCGCACGAACACAAAAGGAGCCATGGCATCATATGGGAAAAGCTATAGATTATGACTCCTTTGGAGTCGATGACCGACCGGATAGACTCTCTAACGTTCCGGATGAGGCTCTCGAGGCCCTGCTCGAGGAAGAGCGAGAAAACCCGCCGAAAACGTGGAAGGAGGCATGGAAGCGCAGTATCGACTGGGAACTCGAGCACGGCGTCAGGACCGTCAATGGCTAAGAATATTGGCACCACTCCAAAACGATGAGATGATTGAAGGGGGCTGCGATGGCTATCGAAACGCACAAATGGGAACAGGTCGACGAGCTCGCGAGCCAGTTCGAGGAACGCTTCGGCTATAAACCGACATGGTTCGGCAGTGTCGACGAAGTCTACGCGAAACTCGAGGAGTCTCTTAAAACGGGGACCCCGACACTCATGAAACAGGACCCTGAAGTCTGGCTTTAGTCCATAGTTCCAACCGCACCCGCCACATATCGCCGGTTGATTACCAACCAAATCAACGCTGCTCCAAAACGGGTGGAAACGAAGAATCAACCCGAACGAGCTTGGTTGATACCACTCCATAACAATGATATGCCGAACCAGTTGAGAAGGAGCTGATATGTATATCTACCTCAGCAAGGAGGACAGCGCGAAACTGGACCGTCTCATGCGTGAGTACGAGCGGACCTTCCATGAGAGGTGCCACGCTTACTGCATGCGCGACCCTATCGCCGAGATAGAGAAGTGTCTGAAAACCGGCAAGCCGTCCAAGATCAAGCCTGAACCCGGAGCGGTCTACTAGAGCAGTTTCAGAGCCCCTCTATTTTTGATGCCGCCACAACGGACAGGCACTTTTAGGAGACATCGGCAAGCATGATATTGCTCAACGTTCGTGCTATGAGCGTGAGCGTTTAATGGAGTGCCTGCGGGTCCTGCCGCCGCACAAAAACGGGGCGGCCCGCACCCCTGCGAGCCGCCCCGTAGCCCTAATCTTCAAGTTACAGCAACAACCGGTACTACTCCCCTACTTCCCAAATAGCGCACCCAGCAGGCCGCGGCGTTTGGGCTTTTCCTCTCGGTAGGAGCCCTCAGCCACCGCTGCCACCTGACGCGATTGCCCGCCGCCTCCATGGCGCACGATCTGGTACAGAAACGGCGATTTAACGTATTTGACCTCGATGGGCGTGGCGTGCACGGTGCTTTCGCTCGACAGCATCACGTTGGGATTGAGCGGTGCCACCACATGCGTCTCGCGCTTGTCGCTAAACACCACCGCGGCCGCGCGGCCCGTCTGGCCGTTTACGGCAATGCGCACCTGCTCGCCATCGCGGCTGTCCGACGCGGGACGGTCGACAAAGTAGACCGGCACCATCACCAGGCCGTCCTTATGCTTGCGGGCCTTGCGCGCCCAGGCGCGGATGCTCTTTTTATTGAGCCCCAGCACCGCCTCGGCATCGTTGCCGGCAACATCGAGCGCCAGCTTATCAATGACCACCTGGTCCTTGGTAGACGCATCGACGGAGACAACGCGGAAGTCGCCTTCCTGCATGGCAGGATCGAACGGCCCCACCTTGCCAAAGTCCCACGGCTCCAAAATGCCCATAAGACGAACGTCCAGGTAGTTTGCCCGCGGATATGCCCAGTCGAGCACCTCGTAGTACACCAAGGTCTCCTTGCTCAGCCCCTTGCCCGGGAAGGACGCCATCATGCGCAAATCCGCGAGCGCCATGGGAAAGTAGAAGAGCATCATGTCATTTTGAATCGCATCTTCCACGTCGTGCCCGGCAAAGGCTTCCGCATACTGGTGCACCAGCTGAAGTGCGTTAGCACGTGCCTGCTGCGGCGAGATTTCGCAGGGAATACCCTGCTCGGGTACATACTCCGCACCAACGCCCATGGTCAGGCGCTTGCTAAAGGTACCGGGCTTGAGTAGGTCTGCAACGCCGATCTTATTGCCGCAGGACGGGCACTCAAACACGCGCTGGGTCGACTCGCCTTCGAAGGATGCGCCGCAGAAGGGGCACGGGATACTCACGTGCGTGGCCTCCTGGAACTCCTGCGCCGTGCCGCGGTCCTCCCACAGTAGATGCTCCAGAACCGACTGGTTGCGCCAGTGCGCATGAAAGAAATACCAGTCGGGGTCCACCGGGCGCTCGAGCTGCGACACATGGGTGAGCTTAAGCAGCCCATCGACAACCGTCAGCGGCGCATGGCGAATGCCCAGGGCGCTCCTGGGCTCCCCCGCATCGGCCTGCCACGGAACGACCGTGCCGCAATAGGCGCACTCAAAGCTGCGTTGAGCCTGGTGTGAGTACATGGGGCCGCCGCAGTTTTGGCATTTAATGGCAAACATCTCGTCCATGGATACGTCCTCCTTTACGCAGGGGCTGTCGACATTAAGTATGTCGAGCAGGCAGGCACAAGCCCATACCCATGTGGCCCAAAATGAAGCACCCGGTCGGACAAAAAGCCCCGCTCGTTAGCTCCAGCAGACCATTACTGCATTTTCTGAGCATCGGCGCACGGCGCGCCCATGCGAGCTACACTATCCCCTTAAACGAGGATGCGAGGAGGTACGCCATGCTATTTGTAAATCGGCTGGTACATACACTTGTTCCTGGCAGCGAGGGCGAGCCGGTCGATGCATCTTGTCGCACCAACGCGGGCTTTGCCGCAAGCCTCATCTGCATTGGCCTCAACATTACCCTGTGCCTGGCCAAGGGCATCGCGGGTCTGCTCGCCGGCTCTGTCTCGCTCATCGCCGATGCCTTTAACAACCTCTCCGACGCCTCGAGCAACATTGTGAGCTTGCTCGGGTTCCGCCTTGCCAGCCGCCCGGCAGACGAAGGCCACCCCTATGGCCACGGCCGTTACGAATACCTCGCCGGCTTGTTTGTCGCCGTCCTCGTTTGTGCCGTCGGCATCAACCTGGTGCTCGAATCGATCTCCAAGATTATCAAGCCCTCCCCCACCGCCTACACGCTGGTCTCCCTAGCCGCCCTCGTCTTGTCCATGCTCGTCAAATTATGGATGGCCGCATTCAACCGCGCGCTGGGCGACCGCATCGACTCGGAGACGCTCATCGCCACGGCGCAGGACTCCAAAAACGACGTCATCACCTCGGGCTCGGTCTTGGCGGCGGCGCTTATTTCGCAGACGACCGGCTTTGACCTCGATGGCTGGGCAGGCCTGGGTGTGGGTATCTTCATCTGCATCAGCGGCATGGGCCTGGTGCGCGACGCCATCAGCCCGCTGTTGGGACAAGCGCCCGACCCCAAGCTCGTCCAGGAAATCCGCGACAGGATCATGTCGTACCCCCAGGTCTTGGGCACACACGACCTCATGGTGCACGACTACGGCCCCGGCCGTCAGTTTGCCAGCGCACACGTGGAAATGCCCGGCGAGGGCGATGCCTTTGAGCACCACGAGATCCTGGACACCATCGAACACGATATTAAACGCCAGATGGGCATCGACATCACGCTGCACTGCGACCCCATCGCCACCACCGGTGACGACCTACGCGGCTGGGTCAAGCGTGGCGTCATGCAGATCGATCCCGCGCTCTCCATCCACGACCTGCACGAACACGATGGCTTTGTGTCATTTGACCTGGTGCGTCCCGACGGTTTTCGCATCTCCGACGACGAGCTGTTGGAGCGCGTAACGCATATCGTGCACGAGCGCAGGCCCGATGCATCATGCGTTGTCACGTTTGACTCGGGCTTTAGCTCGCCCGACCGTCCGGCCGAACAGCTGTAGCCCCGCTCCGCTCGGCCGCTAGTTCCCCTGCGCGCCCGAAATGCCATTTTGCAGGGCATCCCAGGCGTTCGTTGCCATATCGCCCAGGTTCTGCGCAGTATCGCCGAGATTCTGAGCCGTGTCACCCAGCTCTTGGGCCTTATCCCCAAGCTCCTGCGCCTTGTTGCTCAGGTCCTCCAGCGTGTTGGAGCTCGAGCTGTCCGTGGCGCCTTGGTCGCCGGACGCGTTGCTCGACGAGCCATCCTTGCGCGTGAGCTGAATCTCGAGGTTACCGTTGTTGTTATAGTAGGCAGATGTGACGACCCAGTTGGCATCGACGACGGGCGTCGAGCCGTCGTCGGTCAGAATCACGGCATTCGAAAGATCGGCCCCGCGCGACTTGAGGAGCTTCTTGGCGTTTGACCAGTACTGACCCGGGATATCGCTCAGGTCGACGGTGCCGGACTGGGCAGTCTCGGTCTGCTCGGCCGTGGTATCAGTCGTGGCGCCCCGCTTGTTGAGCATGCCCGACACGATGGCAAACACAACCGACAAGGCAAAGAAGATCGCCAGCACGATGAGGATCTTCTTAATCACGCTCGACGAACGCGAAGGCTTCTTCTCCTCGTCCTCGCCATACTGGGGGATGGACTTGGGATACTCACGATACGGCTCGCGCGCGTATCGGTCGTGCGACTCGTAGCGCGGCTGTGCCGTGCGCGGCATATATGTCGTCTGCTGAGGTTGTGGAATGGGATTTTGCAGCAGGTCATCATAAGGGTCTACCGCCGCGTTGCCGTAGGGGTTCTGCGATGAGACACCATGCGGGTCCTGCGCCGCGTTTCCGTAATTCACAACGCGCGTGGGATCGGCCGACACCTGCGTCGTGTCGGGGGCAGCGTAGCCGGGATTCGGCACGATACGGGTCGTGTCGGCGCTACCACCGGCCTGTGCGGAGCCATATCCGCCCATCACAGTCGTCTTGTCCTGGTCCATGCAACGTTTCCTTTCCGTCGCCCGTAAGCATCAAGTTATCCATGCATTCTACCCGCGCAAAAGCCTATGATGGGCAAAGCCCGCCGGTATCTACAAGACATGTGCGGGCCTAAGGATCAAAAAGCCCCGCCGGGCCTTGGTAGGCGCGGCGGGGCGGGCAAGCGGCTATGAGCAGCAGGCTTAGAACAGGCCGGTGATGTTGCCGTCGTTGTCGACGTCGATGTTCTCGGCCGCGGGAACCTTGGGTAGACCCGGCATGGTCAGAACGCTGCCGGTCAGCGCGACCACAAAGTGGGCACCGGCGGAAACCTTGAGCTCGCGCACGGTGATGCGGAAGTTCTCGGGCGCGCCCAGAGCCTTGGCGTTATCGCTAAAGCTGTACTGGGTCTTGGCGACGCACACCGGCAGGTTACCAAAGCCGTTCTCGCGCAGCTCGGCGAGCTGGCGCTTGGCAGCCGGCGTAAAGTCGACACCATCGGCGCGGTAGACCTTGGTGGCAACGGCCTCCAGGGCGTCGGCCACATCGGCGCCGTCCTCGTAGGCAAACTTGAGCTCGCTCGGCTGCTCAATCAGGCGCATGACCTCATCGGCCAGGTCGAGCGCACCCTCGCCGCCCTTGGCCCAAACCTCGGACAGCTTAACGTTGACGCCGAGCTTCTGGCACTCGGACTCGATGAGCGCAAGTTCGGCCTCGGTGTCCGTCGGGAAGCGGTTGATGGCGACCACGCAGGGAAGACCATAGACGTTCTGGATGTTGTCGACGTGACGCAGCAAGTTGGGCATGCCGGCCTTAAGGGCCTCGAGGTTCTCGTCGTTGAGGTCGGCCTTGGCAACGCCGCCGTTGTACTTAAGCGCGCGGGCGGTGGCGACGACCACGACGGCGCTGGGGCGAACGCCCGTCATGCGGCACTTGATGTCCAGGAACTTCTCGGCACCAAGGTCGGCGCCAAAGCCGGCCTCGGTAATCGCGACGTCACCAAAACGCATGGCCATGCGGGTGGCCATGATGGAGTTACAGCCGTGGGCGATATTGGCGAAGGGACCGCCGTGGACAAACGCGGGCGTGCCCTCGAGCGTCTGCACCAGGTTGGGCTTGAGCGCATCCTTAAGCAGCGCAGCCATGGCGCCCTGAGCCTTGAGGTCGCGGGCGCGGACGGGCTCGCCGGCATAGCTGTAGCCGACAACGATCTCGCCCAAGCGCTCTTTGAGGTCGTTGATGCTCGTGGACAGGCACAGAATCGCCATGACCTCGGAGGCAACGGTGATATCGAAGCCGTCCTCGCGCGGCACGCCCTGGGCCTTGCCGCCAATGCCATCGATAACATGGCGCAGTTGACGGTCGTTCATGTCGACGACGCGCTTCCAGGTGATGCGCTTAACATCGATGCCGAGCTGGTTGCCCTGCTGAATATGGTTGTCGAGCATGGCGGCCAGCAGGTTGTTGGCGGCACCGATAGCGTGGAAGTCTCCGGTAAAGTGCAGGTTGATGTCCTCCATGGGGATGACCTGGGCCCAGCCGCCGCCGGCGGCACCGCCCTTTACGCCAAAGACGGGACCGAGCGAAGGTTCGCGCAGGGCAACGGCGCTCTTGACGCCGCGACGACGCAGACCGTCGGCCAGACCGATGGTCGTGGTGGTCTTGCCCTCGCCTGCAGGCGTGGGATTGATAGCGGTCACGAGGACAAGCTTGGCCTGGTGATCGGTCGGCTCGTTGAGCAGTGAATAGTCGACCTTTGCCTTGTCGAAGCCGTACGGAATCAGGTGCTTTACGTCGACGCCGGCGTTCTTGGCCACCTCGGTAATGGGCAGCGGCGTGACGGAACGTGCGATTTCGATGTCAGTAGGCATGGGCGGTCCTTTCGTTACCGGATGAGAAAAAGACCAATTCAGCATAGCACGGGCGCGCAATAGTAAAACGCCCATAACCGATGAACGGCGATATGTTTATCCAATGCCCAGCGATAGCCTACAGATGCGCTAAAACAAGCCCATTCCTACAGGGTCGGCTCGATACCCAAATGCTCGAATGTGCGCAGGGTTGCCTGACGACCCTGCGGCGTGCGAATCATCAACCCGCACTGCAACAGGTAGGGTTCGTAGACATCTTCGAGCGTACCCGGATCCTCGCCCACCGCGCTGGCAAGGGTCGTCAGGCCCACGGCACGGCCGGAGAACGTCTTGGCGAGCGTCTCCAAGATGCGAATGTCCATCCAGTCCAGACCAAGCTCATCAATCTCAAAGAACTCGAGCGCCTGACGGCAGATATCAAGCTCAATAGGACCGTTGCCGCGCACCTGGGCGTAATCGCGCACGCGCTTGAGCAAGCGGTTGGCAAGACGCGGCGTACCACGCGAGCGCGAGCCGATCTCGAGCGCGCTCGGATGGTCTATTGTCACTCCCAAAATGGTTGCCGAGCGCGTCACAATCTGGGCAAGCTCCTCGACCGTGTAGTAGTCCAGGCGATACGAAATGCCAAAACGGTCGCGCAGCGGGCCGGTCAGCATACCCGAGCGGGTCGTTGCCGCCACCAGCGTAAACTTGGGGATATCCAGGCGAATCGAGCGCGCCGCCGGACCTTTGCCAATCACGATATCGAGCGCAAAGTCCTCCATCGCGGGATACAGGACCTCCTCGACCGAACGATTGAGACGGTGGATCTCGTCGATAAACAGCACGTCACCCGGCTGTAAGTTGGTGAGGATGGCCGCCAGGTCGCCGGTGCGCGCGATGGCCGGGCCACTCGTCGTCTTAATCTGAGCGCCCAGCTCGTTGGCGATAACGGTGGCCAGCGTGGTCTTGCCCAGACCCGGAGGGCCCGAGAAGATCACGTGGTCGAGCGTCTCGCCACGGCTCTGCGCCGCCTCGATCAGCACGCGAAGGCTCAGCTTGATATGCTCCTGACCGCAGTAGTCGTCCAGGCGCTGGGGACGCAGGGTACGGTCGACATCGAGGTCCTCGGGCGTTAGCTCCGAGCCCACCATGCGCTCGCCATGCGCCATGGATGCCGCCGGCGAGTTGCCGGGCGTCGCCCACAGGTCCTGAGAGTCATCGGCTTCCCACATCACGCATCCATTCCGAGTCGCTTAAGCGCCGCGCCGAGCAGATCCTCGACACGCATATCCTGCCCATCATACCCGCTCAGAGCGACATCGGCCTCCTGCGGGCTAAAGCCCATGGAAAGGAGTGCCGCGCGAGCATCATCGATGGCCGAGGGAGCGGCAGCGGGCACGGGCATCGCAACCTGTCCGGGAATCACGTCGACCGGCACAAAGCCCTTATCCTTGGCAAAGGTACTCTTGAGTTCCAAGATGAGGCGCTGAGCTGTCTTTTTACCCACACCGGGTACCTTGGCCATGCCCTTGTCGTCCTCGGCCATCACCAGCGAATACAGCTGCCCCACGGTATAGGTGGAAAGCACGGCGAGCGCCAAGCGCGGGCCAACGCCCGAGACGGACACGAGCCGGTCAAACATCGTGCGCTCGTCCTTGGAGGCAAATCCGAAAAGTGTCATGGCGTCCTCGCGCACCTGCATACGCGTGTAGAGGCGGACCTCGCCGCCGGGCGTCGGCAACGTGGCCGCAGTGCTGCCCGAGATGCCGAGCTCAAAGCCCACGCCCGACACATCGACGACAGCAGAGCTCATCGTGGCCTCGACAAGCGTTCCGTGGAGCTGGGAGATCATCAGTATCCGGTTCCTCTCTGTTGATAGAACTCGCCGCCGGTAAGCGCTCGGGTGCGGCTGAGGTTAACGTGGCAGATGGCGCAGGCCAGGGCATCGGCGGCATGGTCGGGGTGCGGGTCGTGATCGAGCTGCGTAAGCGTGCGCACCATGTAGGCGACCTGTCGCTTATCTGCGGCGCCGGTGCCCACAACAGCCTGCTTAATCTGCATAGGCGTGTATTCGCCAATCTCGAGCGCGCACTCCGAAAGCGCCACAAGCGCAGCGCCGCGGGCATGCGCCGTGGGGATGGCCGAACGAACGTTAGCGCCAAAGTAGATGCTCTCGATAGCAGCGGTATCGGGACGATAGCGTTCGACAACGCCCTTGAGGTCGCGGGCGATATGCGACAGGCGCACCGCGAGCGGACTTCCAGCACTGGTCTCGATGCAGCCATAGGCACGACAGCGAACCTCGCCACGTCGCTCCTCGATAATCCCCCACCCCGTATGGGCCAAACCAGGGTCGATACCCAAGATAACCAAGCCAACCTCCCCTCGTCACAAGCGCAGCGCAAGGCAAGGCCCCACGCACTATTCACGAACGTCTGTTCTAGAATAACACAACAGCGACCGTATCTGGCAAGCAAGGTCGAACCATAGGTTGAGCATAAGTCAGCGAGCGAGTCCCTGCCGTGGCAAGGTGTCGCGAAAGAGGAGCGCCGCGTACTTCTGTACGCAAGCGACGGTTTGAGCGGCAGATGGCCCGGCAGGGGCTCGCGTAGCGTCGACTCGTTACGCGGTTTGGCAAAACCGCGTAACCTTTGCCCCATCCCCAGTTTAGTTCTGCGAGAAAAAAGGAAACTGACGGGGATCCACCGGCGGATGTGGCATCGGCGTGCCCTGGGACCCGCCCTGCGGTCCGCCCTGGCCGCCCATCATCCTTTCGATGGCGTCCTGGACCTCGCCCTCGAACTTTTTCATTCCCTCGTGCAAACGACGCTGACCGTCCTCAGAGCGCAGCTCCTCCATCTGCTCGGGCGAAATACCCAACAGCTCACCCAACAGACCCATCATCTCACCGCGCATGCGATCGCCCGTATCGCTATCGGCAAAGCGGCGCACTTCGGCGCGCGCCAGTGAATCGACCGTCATGCGCTCCTTGCCGTTGAGCCCCAAATCGGACCACGCAAGCATGTACGGCCAAGCGCGCTCGGCAAACGAACGGGCCGAAACGATCGGCGCCGGCGGCAACATGCGACGGGCAGCCTCACCCTGTCGAACGAGCATCAGCAGCAGCGAGCAGGCCTCAGGCTTGCCAGCGGCCATCGGGATGTCGTCGAGAGATCGATTGCGGTCCACGTGCGCCTCGAGCGCGCCATCGACCTCACCAGGCTCAAGCCCGCCGAGCAGCTGTGCCGCGCGGTCGAGCATATCGACCGGACCGTCGAGCGTCGAGAGCGCCTGCGCCAGCACTCGCTCCATACAATCTTCCACCGCGTTGAGCGTCACGAGCTCTTGGGGCACCACGGCAGACGTGCGGTTGCGTACGCGCGCCACAAACTCAAGCGTCGACAGGTACACATCGCCAAAGGGCGCAAAGTCGCCCTGGTAGCCGCCGGACAGCGCGGGCGCCGCCAGCGCGTACTCGGTCTTGGAGAGCGGGCTCAACGCCATGGCGCCCAGCTCGAGCGCCGTATCCTCGAGCATCAGGCCCAGCGCACGCGAGCGCAGACGCTCGGCATCGCCCGCCGACACGTCGCGATCGAGCACACGCGCCGCATCCGGTGCATCGCGCTCGACGGTGCGAATGTGCAGGCGCTCGGCAATCGCGCGGACGGCGGCGCAACGGGCGGCCTCGGCCTCTTCCTGAGCCGGCGTAAAGATACGGTTGCGCCCCAGCACAAGGCCAATCACATTACGCGGGCCCAGAGCGTCAACGGCAAGTGCCGCCAGCAGGGACGACGGCAAGTCACCCTCGAGTGCCACCACAGCACGCGACGCGCCGCGAGCTCGGGCATTGTCGCGCACGGCGAGCACCAGCGCCTGCCACAGCCACTCCTCGGAACGAAACTCGAGCAGTTCGTGATCTTCCAGGGCATCGAGCATCACGCCGCGCTGAATCTCCTGAACCAGCAGGCTCTCCTCAAAACACGGCGCCTGGGCCACCACGCGACCGCAGTCGTCGAGCACAAACGAACCGCCGGTATATACCGACTCGTCGTACGCACCGACCGGCGCCATGCAGGCAAACCACACGCTGCGCTTAGATGCGATCTTGCGGTAGGCACCGCTGCGAACGGCGGCGATGGCGGCAGTCTCGCGGTCGGTCATGTCAAACGCGTTGAATTGGAAATACACAATGAGGTCAACACCGGTCGGCAACATCTCGAGTTCGCGGTCCAAGTCAAAAATCACGGCGATGCGCACGCCGTCCACGTCGAACACCGGCGGCGCCCAACGCGTGTCGTTGTTCTCGCCACGCTGCAGGGCAATGCTCGATCGCGCCGGCACCACATGACCGTCCTTGAGCATCATGTAGTCGAGCAGCGGCTGGCCCTCAAACGAAACCGCCGCGGGCACGATGCAGATCATATCGAGCTCTTGGATACGCTCGGCAACACCGGTCAGGCCTGTCAGCATGTCGTGCTCAAAGTCGGCAGTACCCATCAGGCCGCCGGGCAGAGCACCCATAAAGAGCGGAGCCGGGACGCACAGCACGCGCGCCCCGCGCTCGTGGGCCAGACGAGCCTGGTCCTCGATGCGACCGCAAATGCCCTCAATATCACCCAGGCGCATATCGATCTGTGCAAGCGCGAGCTTCATGGCCCAGCCCTTTCCGTCGTAAACCATCGAAACCGTAGTAAAAGCGCCGGCCGCATAATGCAGCCGGCGCTTGCATGTGCATATGCTAGCTATGATACCCCGAGCGGGGGCGCGCTCCTAGAACGTCGCGGACCACAGCCCATGCAGGTTGCAGTAGGCATAGACGGTACCGGTCTTGGAGCCGCCAGCGAAAAACGTCGCGGGCTTCATGCCGGGCTCAAGGTAATGGACCTCCAGGCGGCCCTCGGCCTCAAGCGCGATCCACTCGATGTAGTGCTCGGGCAGCATGGGGTGCTCCGTCGAGCCCACGCGCGCACGAATGCCGTGGCCGTCGCGCTCGATCTCGACAACAGGCACGTGCTTCTCGTGCGCCGCATCCTCGGTGTTTGCCGTCAGCTCCGTGCAGCCGGCAGGGGTCGCAACGTCGTCGCCAAGAGCGGCAACGAGCTTGCCATCGGAGTCTTTAAAGAATTTCGCCATGATGTTCTCCTTTGCTGATGTGCCAATGTTCTCAATGGTTCTTATGCCCAAAGAGCGCCGAACCATCCATGGCATTACAAATGAACACATAACGGGTGAGGCAAGCGGTCGGGCCAGGACGAACCGGCGACCTGGCCCAGCCCGGCAGCCCCATCCCACGCGCAGCTAGCGACCGTCGCCACCGAGCAGCGCCAGAACGTCCTCGCGGGTAAACAGCGCCGACGAAATGCCATCGCCGCCGAGCACACTGTTGACCAGATCGCGCTTGGACTCCTGCATCTGCATGATGCGCTCCTCGATCGTGTCCTTGGCGATGAGCTTGTACACGGTCACGGTGTGCTGCTGGCCAATGCGGTGGGCGCGGTCGGTCGCCTGGTCCTGCGCCGCCACGTTCCACCACGGGTCGTAGTGGATGACCACGTCGGCAGCCGTCAAATTAAGGCCCACGCCGCCCGCCTTGAGCGAAATCAAGAACACCGGCACCTCGCCCGCTTGGAACTGCGCAACCATCTTGGCGCGGCTCTCTTTAGACGATGCGCCCGTAAGCTTAAGGAAGGCGATATCCTCCTTGGCCAGGCGCTTGCCGATGATATCGAGCATGCCCGTAAACTGGCTGAATAGCAAGATGCGATGACCGCCGTCGAGCGCGCCGTGGACGAGCTCCATACACGTATCGAGCTTGGCGCTTCCCGCCTTGTAGTCCGCGTAATGCAGATGAGGATCACAGCAGATCTGGCGCAGCTTGGTGAGCTCGGCAAGTACCTTGAGCTTATCTTTTTTGAACTCCCCGGCCTCGCGGTGCTGCACTTGCTGGGCAATGCGGTCCTGGTTGGCCAGGTAGAGCTTGCGCTGCTCGCCGGCGAGCTGCGCCATCACCGTGTCCTCGATCTTCTCGGGCAGGTCGGCCACCACGTCTTCCTTGACGCGGCGCAGCACAAACGGCGACACGAGCGCCTGCAGGCGAGCGGCGCTGTCACCCTCGGCGTGCTCGACCGGGCTTTCGAAGCGCTTGGCAAACGACTCGCGCGTGCCGAGCAGGCCCGGCACCAAAAAGTCGAAGATACTCCAGAGCTCGGACAAGCGGTTTTCGATGGGCGTGCCCGTCAAGGCAAAGCGCACAGCGGCCGGCAGACGCTTTGCGGCGCGAGCCACCTGCGTGAGTGGGTTTTTAATGTACTGGGCTTCATCCAGCACCACGCGGGCAAAGTCCTGCTCGACGTACTCGTCGATATCGCGGCGCATGAGGTCATACGACGTTACGACCACGTTATGCTCGGCCACGCCGGCTATCTGCACGCGACGTTGGGCCTTAGCGCCCACAATGGCGCACGCATCAATCGAGGGGGCAAAGCGCTCCAGCTCGGCAGTCCAGTTGTACACGAGCGATGCGGGACATACCACGAGCGTGGGCTTAGTGTCCCCCGCCTCCACGCGCGCCAGGATATGCGCGATCATCTGGAGCGTTTTGCCCAGGCCCATGTCGTCGGCCAAAATGCCGCCAAGGCCCAGATGCTCGAGCGAACCGAGCCACTGGTAGCCGTCAACCTGGTAGCCGCGCAGTGTGGCCTTGAGCGAGGCCGGCACCGTAAAGTCCATCTTGCCGAGCGTGTCCAGGCGCTCGACGGTGCGACGGAACGCAGCGTCGCGATCGGCTTCGAGCGCGGGCGTGCGCGCAAGCATGCTGTCGACGAACAGGGTACTCGACGCGGGAAGCGACACGCCGTCGAGCAGGTCGACAGCATCGACCCCCAGATCCTCGGCAAGGCCAAACGCGGCGCGCGCTCCCTCGTCCAGGCGAATGATGTCGCCCGACGTGAGACGAGCAAACGTCTGGTGACGCTTGTAGGAATCGAGGTAGATGGCAAGGTCTGCCGCCGAAAGGCCGCTCGCGCCCAGTTCGACGTCGAGCAGGTTACTCTTGACGGTGGCGCGCACTGAAAGCTTGGGCGCAGGGCGGACCGAGATCTGGCGCAGACGGTCGCTGAGCATGACCTCGCCCAGCTCGGACAGGGCAGACAGGCCCTCAGTCAGCAAGTGGAACAGACTCTCGTCATCGCGTTCCTCAAACGCCAGGCCACCCTCGTAAAAGTCGAAATACAGAGCCGCCGTGTCCATAACGCGAAACTCTGCCACCTCGTCGCGCGGCGGCACGCCCGGGCGCTGCTCTTCGAAGGGGCTGCCCGGAGCGCCCATGCTAAAGAGATCTGCCGACCAGTCGCCGTAGGTAACCGTAATTTTGCAGGTCACAAGGCCATCGTCGACGCCGATCGCCATGGCAAAGCTTGGCTCGGGCGCCACGGTATCGAGCACAGCGGGCGCGGTAAGGTCGGTGTAGTCGCGCAAGATAGGCAGCGCCATGCGGCAAAACTCACCCACCTGGTCGGCGGCGATATGGACCGGTGTGAGGCAGGGCAACAAGTGCGATAGGAACGGCGCGGCATGTTGGGCAAACGCCGTGTCGGTACGGCGCGCGCGGCGCGTATCGACCAGATAGGCAACGTCGCCCGAGGCAAAGCAGTACGTATCGGCCGGAAGGCGCAAGTCGTAGCTGCCCCCGGCTGCCGGCACAATCTTGGCAGCAATCAGTGGCGGGCGCTTAGCCGGAACTTCGCCCTCCCCTTCCGGCAACGACTCGACTGCCACCTCGTAGGCGCGGTGCGTCGTCGTCCCCCGCGACCAAGCAGGTTCAAAGGACATGGTCCTGCCACGCAGCAGGTCCAGCACGGACACGATGGAATACTCGGATACCGGCAACTGACGCTCGGCGACAAAACCGCTGCGGGCAAAGTCGTACGATGCCGAGCGCGAGCTCGTAATATCGCCTAGGTAGGCGACCGTCATTGCAACAAAGTCGAGCAGCTTTGCCGATACATCATCGAAAGCCTCGGGCGCATGAAGGAACGTAAGCTTCTTGCCATAGGAGAACGTACCGCCGCGCTCATAGGCATCGGCCATGCCGTCGATATCCTTAACCACGTAGGACACCGAGCCGCAGCGGATGCGAAACTCAAGCGCCCAGCTAAAGCGATCGGCAAACAGCGGATTGTAGTACGGCACCAGCGAGGGCTCCAGCACTGCTTTGGGCGCATCGGGATCAATGGTGCCAGCGAGCTTGCGGCGCATGGCCACGAGTTTGTCCATGCGCGCGTCCGAAAGATCGGAAAGTGCTGCCACAAGGCTCGGGCTCGTGGGCACGGGCGCCGGGAAGGGAAAGTTGGGGTTGACCGCAGATGCGCTGGGCGCGGGGCGTGTGGGCTGATTGGACTGTGCGGGCGACACCGTAAACGTGCGGACCGGCGTGCGCAAACCCTCGACGGGCTCGGCGCCGCTGGCATCCAGATACGCCAACGCCGTGGCGATGGCGTGCTTGCACATGCCGGAATAGCGGAAGGCGGCGGGACAATCGCAGTCGTAGTCGACAACCTCGTGCTCGTCCATATCGAGCGTCACGTGCGTCTTATACAGGTCGCCGCGCGAACCACGCACCGTACCCTCGATATTCACGTTTTTGGAGAAGCGCGAGCCGGAGTCCTCAAACGACAGCACGGCGCCGTTGAGCATGAGCGAACGCCCCTTCATAAAGGTACTGCTGAGCGCCGCCTCCTTACGAAGCGTCTGCACAAACGTCCCCTGCGCCATCGCTTCCTCCAATCTCGCGCCGGGTAGCTAATTTGGGACGGGGCTATTTTAGCTACCCCCATATGTCGATTGAGATGTGTTCCGACCCCGACTCATTCGCCGTCAGCCAAAGGGTAGCTAAAAAAGCCCCGTCCCAAATTAGCTACCCCGCCAACGGCGTCCTTAGATCACCGTCACGCGACCTTGGTTACCCACGATGGCCTTGGCCTCGGCCAACAGCGGAATCGAGCGTGCGTTGACCTTAGCAGGTACCTCGGCACGCAGCACGCGCCCGTCCGCCTGCTCGATAAAGATCTCTACGCGGTCGCCGCCCGGGTTGGCGGTGAGCACCGTGGCAAGACGCGCCATGTTGCCCTGGCTAAAGCGGCTGTTGGGCACCATGACCTCAAACACCTTGGGCTTGTTGTTCTCCTCGTTGAGCTCAAGCGGCACAATCTCCTGCGCGATGATCTGGTCGCCGCGGTCCGAGCGCTCGAGCTTGCCCTTAATGCGCACAAACGCATCGGACAGCTGCGCGCCGGTCTCGGGGTCGACCTCGCCGTACAGATACCCCTCGGCCTCCTTGAAGGTCTTGGGGAACACCACGACCGTGGCCTCGCCTTCCATGTCCTCGAGCTGCACGATGCCCATGGGGTCGCCGTTTTTGGTCACGCGCTTGGACACGCTCGAGACCATACCGGCCCACCACAGCGCCTTGCCCTCGGGAATTTCCTGGTTGATGGTGCCGCCCGTGGGGTTTTGCACCTCGTAGCCGGTGTCGATCTGCGAAAACGAGAAGTCGCGTGCTTTGCTGAGCGCATACTCAAACGGGCGCAGCGGGTGGTCCGAGACATAGATGCCCAGAACCTCCTTCTCCTGGCTCAGCTTAAGGTGGCGGTCCCATTCCTGGCCATCCGGATCGGGTACGATCACCTCAAAGCCCGAGCCCTCAACGTCGCCAAACATGTCGAAGAACGACGTCTGGCCGCTCGCGCGATCCCTCTGGCGCTTTGCCGCGGCATCGATGATGTTCTCGGGGTTGTTCTTGTCCACAAAGTGCATCATCTGACGACGCGGATACCCCGTGGAGTCGAAGGCACCTGCCTTGATGAGCGATTCGATCACGCGACGGTTGGCCTGGCTCGAGTCCACGCGCTCGACAAAATCATGCAGCGTCTTAAACGGACCGCCCGCCTCGCGCTCGGCGATAATCGCCTGCGCCACGCCGGTGCCCACGCCGCGGATGCCGGCCAGACCAAAGCGCACACCTTCCTTGGTAGCCGTGAACTCGGTACCGGACTCGTTGACATCTGGCGAAAGCACGGGGATGCCGTCGTGACGGCATGCCGAGACGTAGTGCACGATCTTGTCGGTCTTGCCCGTATAGGACGTCAGGACGGCCGCCATGTACTCGTGCGGATAGTGCGCCTTGAGCCACGCCGTCTGCATAACCAAGATGGCGTAGCCGGCGGAGTGCGACTTGTTAAAGGCGTAGGACGCGAACTCGAGAACATCGTCCCAAATCTTCTGGGCGACCTCGCGCGTGTAGTTGTTCTTGATAGCGCCGTTCATCCAGTGGTCGTAGGTGGTCTCGTCCGAGCCATCCTCCCAGTGGAGTACCGTCGACGTGAGCAGCTTGATCTTCTTCTTAGCCACGGGCTTACGGATACGCGAGTCCGATTCGCCCTTGGAGAAGCCGCACATCTCGACGGAGATGAGCATAACCTGCTCCTGGTAGACCATGGTGCCGTAGGTTTCGCCCAAGATGTCGTCCAGACGGTCGTCGTAGGAGACGGCCGGCTCCTTGCCGTTCATACGGTTGATGTAGGACGAAACCATGCCGGCGCCCAGCGGGCCCGGGCGGTACAGGGCGATCAATGCCACAACGTGCTTGTACTCGGTGGGCTTCATGTTCTTGATCGTGGCCGTCATGCCGGCGGACTCGACCTGGAAGACGCCGGCGGTGTGGCCGGAGCCCATGAGCTTAAAGATCTCGGGATCGTCAAAGGGAATCTCTTCCTCTTTGATGTCGATGCCGAAGTTCTTTTTGATGTTTGCCTTGGCCTTGGAGATAACCGTCAGCGTACGCAGACCCAAGAAGTCCATCTTGAGCAGGCCCATGTCGGCAACGGTATGGCCCTCGTACTGGGTAATCTCGACGCCGCCCTTGGTGTCGAGCTTGGTGGGCACGTGCTCGTTGACGGGGTCGCGGCAGATCAGAACGGCGCACGCATGCACGCCCTCGCCACGGGTGAGACCCTCGATCGAGAGCGCCGTGTCGATGATGCGGCGGGCGTCGTCGTCCTTTTTATAGGCCTCGGCAAAGTCGGGGTTAAACAGATCCTCTTTGCCGGGTTGTTTTTCGAGCACCTGCTTGAGCTTGACCTTGGGGTCGCTCGAGACCATCTTGGACAGGCGCTGGCCCATGTAGACCGGGTAGTCCAGGACGCGCGCGGCGTCGTTGATGGCCTGCTTGGCCTTAATGGTCGAGTAGGTGATGACGTGGGTGACCTTCTCGGGACCGTAGAGCTGGCGAACGTGCTCCACGACCTCGAGACGCCGCTCATCGTCGAAGTCCATATCGATATCGGGCATCTCGGTACGCTGCGGGGACAGGAACCTCTCGAACATCAGACCGTTCTCGAGCGGGTCGAACGCGGTGATGTTCATGGCGTAGGCGACGATAGCGCCGGCGGCCGAGCCACGGCCGGGGCCGACGCCGATGCCGTTGTCCTTGGCCCATTGCACGTACTCGGCGACGATCAAAAAGTAGGCGGCAAAGCCCTTGTCGCAAATGACCTTGTATTCGTACTCAAAGCGCTCTTTGATGTTGACGCCACCGATCTCGCGCGTGGCCCAGTCGTCACCGTAGTGCTGGCGCAGGCCTTTCTCGCACTCGCGGCGGAACTGGCTCTCGTGCGTCTCGCCGGGATCGAGCAGCGGAAAGCGCGGCAGGATGATGGAGTCCCAGTCCAGCTCAACGTAGCACTTGTCGGCGATCTCGAGCGTGTTGTCGCAGGCCTCGGGGCAATACGGGAACATCGCCCGCATCTCCTCCTCGGTCTTCATGTAAAACTCCGAGCCGGTCATGCGCATGCGGTTGGGGTCGTCGACCTTGGCGTTCATGCCGATGCACATGATGACGTCCTGCACGGGCGCGTCCTCGCGGCGCAGGTAGTGGAAGTCGTTGGTGGCGATGACCTTGACGCCCACCTGTTTGGCGATATCAATGAGCGTGCGGTCCATCTGCTCGTCGGTCAGGCCGTTATCGGTGGTGATGCCGTGTTCCTGGATCTCGATGTAAAAGTCACCAGGCTCGAAGGTATCACGGAAGGTCTCGGCCCACTTGATGGCGCCCTCCATGTCACCGCGGTCGATGTATTTGGGGATGATGCCCGCGATGCAGGCGCTGGTGCAGATCATGCCCTTGGCGTGGCGGCGCAGGTTGTCGAGCGTCACGCGCGGCTTGTAGTAAAAGCCCTGCACGGCGGCCTCGGAGACCGTCTGCATCAGGTTGACGTAGCCCTCCTGGTCCTTGGCCAGAAGGATCATGTGGTAGAGCTCGGGCTTGTGGTCGCGGGCGAGCGTCTCGTCCGGCGTAAAGTAGACCTCGCAGCCAAAGATGGGCTTGATGACCAGAGGCGGCTTGAGCTCGTCGATATTGCCCTTCTCGTCCCACATGGCCATGTCCTTCACATACTGGGCATGCTCGCGCGGGTTTGCCTCGGGATCGGGCTCCACCAGCTCGTCGCGGCGGTCCTTTTCCAAGAAGGCCTTGTCGTGGCTCCACGTTTTGTACTCGGGCGTGTTGTGGTTGACGGCGTCGCAGGCCAGCGCCAGATCGGGCACGCCATACATGTAGCCGTGGTCGGTAATGGCCACGGCGGGCATGCCCAGCTCTACGGCACGGTTGACCATATCCTGGATACGGGTTGCGCCGTCGAGCATGGAGAAAACAGTGTGGTTGTGCAGATGGACGAATGCCATGTGATGAGCTCCGATGCGGGTTCGTGTTCTGACTGAACGATTTTACCCCACGGCACGGACAGCGCCCGAACCTAGCCAAACCCACACGGGTAGCTAATTTGGGACGGGGCTTTTTTAGCTACCCTTTGACTGACGGCGAACGAGTCGGGGTCGGAATACATCTCAACCGATGTATGGGGGTAGCTAAAAGAGCCCCGTCCCAAATTAGCTACCCCTGAGCTGCAGTGGAATCGGGAGGGATTCCACCGCACGTTATCTGAGGGTTAGAGGTTGTAGGTGACCACCTGGGGCTCGGCGAGCTCGACTAAGACAGCTGGGGCCGTCTGCTCCACGCGGACGAACTTGACGGTCACCGTCTTAAAGCCCACCTTATGCAGAACATCCGAATAGACGCGCGCCTGCAGGGCGTGCTTCTCGAGCAGCTGGTCGGGTGTCTCATCCGGCGTGCCACCCGTCTTGTAATCGATGACCAGTGCGCGTGACGGATCGGCCGGGTCGGTCGCCAGCGCATCGATGGCGCCCTCGGCATATGCACCGTAGCGGGCAATGTCCTTGTCCTCGCAGCCCAGCGAGAAGAACGGCACTTCGGCACGGACGCACGGCCAGGCAAGAAGCTCGGCACGGACCGACGACCTGAGCCAGCGATTCAGGGCAACGTCAAAACGCTCGCGCTGCTCCGGCGTCAGGCACCACAGGCGCGTCAGCGCATCGGCACGCTCAGCGGGCAGCGCATCGGCACCCATCTCGATGAGCCACTGGCAGGCGGCATGGAACGCCGAGCCCAGCGCCATGGGGTTGCCGGCGGGCTCGACAGCAGCCACGTCTGCATCGGCCATCTCCGAGCCATCCGACTCGGCATCGTCGCCTGCCTCGTCCATGGGAACACGCGCCTCGGCGGCACGGTCTTCCGTCTCGGCATGGAGCACCGCGGCGATCGACGAATAGCTGTACGAATCA
This sequence comes from Collinsella sp. SGI.178, assembly GCF_050313495.1. Taxonomy (NCBI): domain Bacteria; kingdom Bacillati; phylum Actinomycetota; class Coriobacteriia; order Coriobacteriales; family Coriobacteriaceae; genus Collinsella; species Collinsella sp. SGI.178. The sequence goes on from NZ_JBNPLM010000001.1 coordinate 41,855, forward strand.
CGCGCCGGGAACGGACACGTGCCCATGCGCACGCCCGCCGCCTGGGGATATACGAGTTCAAACGAATCGGGCTTGGGGTCGGCAGGACCGGGCACGGTTGAGTGCGCAGCATTATCGGCGACATCGGTATCGCCACGAACGAGCCTGCCCTCGGCATCCAGCGAAGCGTTGGCCTCAAACGCCTGCTCGCCAAAGGTAAAGTCCGAAAGCGAAATGAGCTCGTAGTCGCCCGGCTGGGAGTTGTCGAATACCAGGCGGTCGGCATCGAGCTGTGGCATGTCCAGAGCGTCGGTCGGCAGAATGCGGCGCAGCACGTCGTAGGTCAGATCGGTCTCGACATCGAAGGTCGGCGCCGTCACCTTGCCACGGCCCACGCCGGCATCCATCGCCAAGATCACCAGCTCGCGCGCACGGGTCATGGCAACGTAGAGCAAACGGGCCCGCTCCTCGAGCGAAAGCTGCAGGTCGTCGTTGCGCAGGCGGGCAAATGCCTCGGCGGGAGAACCCGTCGCACAGACGTCCTCCATGAGCTCCGGCGGTAGCCACAGCGACGTGCCCTTGCCCTTAAACGCATGCTCAAACTGCTTTTTGACGTCATCGCCCTTTACGAACGTACCGTCCGCGAGTTTAACGCCGTCGAAGCGTGCCGGCAGCGCCACGACCTGCGCTCCGCCCTCGACGCGACCCATCTGTGCCGCACCCGAGGACTTACGCACGCCAAAGCACTCAGCGACCGCCACGACCGGATATTCCAGACCCTTGGAGGCATGAACCGTCATGATGCGCACCGCGCCGTCGCCCCCCTCGTTGAGGGCGCCCGGGGCCTCCTTGCCCGCCAGGAAGCGATCGAAGGCAAGCGCAATGGAGCGCGGCGAGTTACCGAACTCGGCCTCCGCCTCGGCCACGGCATCGAGCGCCTTGAGCACGTTGGCGGCGATGGCCTTGCCCTCGGGGCCGCGCTGCGCCAGGCGCACGAACCAGCCGGAAGCATTGACCGCGTCGCGCGCGATGGCGGCGAACGAATCACGCCCCACGCGACGCAGTGCGTAGCGCAGCACCTCGCGGGCACGCGTCACGAGCGGCAAGCCCTGCAAGCCCGGCACATCGGAATCGCTCATGATGCCCGCATCGATGTTGCGGCGCGACGTCTCGCCCGTCTGATCGTCGAGTTTGGTCGCCAGCGCCAGGAACTCCTGGGCGCCGAGTGCAAACATCGGCGAGGCCAGCAGTGGCATAAGACCCTGTGCCGTATCGGCCGGATTGGCGAGGGCGCAAACCAGGGCGCGCACCGTCTGCACCTCGGCAGCTTGGGCAAAGACCGAGCCGCCCGCGATGACGCAGTCGAGCCCCTGGTCACGGAAGGCCTGTGCGTAGACGTCTGCGTTGGTCATGCGGCCCAGCAGCAGCACCATGCCGCCCTGGGGCTGGCCGGCATCGGCAAGCGCGCGGAATCGCTCCGCGATCGCGCGGGCCTTGGCCTGTGTGCGCTCCTGCGTACTGCCGCCGGCAACAAAGAGGGCCTGGCGGCGCGAGGCATCCGCCACCAGCGTGTCCTTGCGGCCGTCGCTCGCCTCAAGATCCAAAAAGCCCTGCATCAGGCCGCCGTCGTCGCCGTCGAAGACACGGGCCACATAGCGCAGCACCTCGTCGTGGCTGCGGAAGTTGCGCACGAGCTTGACGAGCTCGCCGGCGGGGGTGTCGGCCACGGCAGTCGCCGCGGACGCCGTCGATTCCACTTTGCGCTCCTGACGACGGAACACCTCGACCTCGGCGCCGCGGAAGCGATAGATCGACTGCTGCGCATCGCCCACGGTGCACAGCGCGCGCTCCCCCGCGCCGGTCAGGTAACGGATCAGGTCGACCTGCATCTGGTCGGTATCCTGAAACTCGTCGATCATGACCATCTTAAAGCGGCCCTCGTACGCAGCACGAATGGCAGGGTAATCGCGCAGGGCCTCGTAGGCCATGCGCAGCAGGTCGTTATTATCGAGGGCGGACTGGGCAGCCTTCAGTGCGCGATACTCGGCCTCTACAGAGCGGGCCAAGCCCACCAGTGCATCGAGCGCGGGGGCACCGCAGGCAAGCACGATATTGATAAATGCATCGGCGGCCTCGGCCTTGAGCAGCTCGACCTGCTCCTTGGGGAACGCCTTGCTCGCGCGCGGCATGGTGCACGACATCATGAGTCGCGCCGCATCGGCCATAGTCTTGCCGCTCGCCTCGAACGCGTCGATGGCGTCGAGCGCCGTCTGCGCCTTCTCGGTCGCCGCCTTGCTTGCGCCCAGCGCCGCGCGATAGGCATCGGCGAGCGCCGAGGTATCGGCCTGGCCGCGCGCCACGCACACGTCGTCCATACCGCCCGGCAGCTGGCTCGAGAGCTCCAGCAGGTCGCGCACCAGACCCTTGATGGTCGTGCCGGCGCCAAAGGGAACGCCCTCGCCCGCCATGGGATACCAGGCGTAGAGGGCCTTGAGCGATGCCGCGAGCTCGGGGGCGGCATCGGGTGCCGTCGCGCGGGCCAGCACATGCTCAACAGCCTGGTCCATGAGCTCGTCGGTATCGGTGAGCACCGTGAACTCGGGGTCGATGCCCAACTCCAGCGCGTGTGCGCGCAGGATACGCGAGCACATGCCGTGAATGGTCGAGATCCACGCGTCGTCGACGGTCAGCGCTTCCTCGTCCATGCCCTCGTCGATAAGCGCACGGCGCACGCGATCGCGAATCTCGGCCGCGGCATCCTTGGTAAAGGTAATGGCGAGCACCTGGTCCAGATGCTCGACGAACGGACCGGATTCGGGCGAGAGCGCGTAGACGATGCGGCGCGTGAGGGTAAAGGTCTTGCCCGAACCGGCGCCCGCCGAGACAAACAGCGGACGGTCGAGCGTCTTGACGATCTGCAGCTGTTGCGGCATCAAGGTCGAAAGATCCATGGTCTACACGTCCCTCCTTACAAACGTTCCTTCGTGGTTATACGAGCAGCGGGCATGCGCGGCCTGCGTCGACGCCGGGTCGACAGCAGTGACGTTGCCCGCCTCGAGTTCGCGCAAGCGCTCGGCGATGCCGGCCTCCACGCGATCGAGCAGGGCGTCGAAGTCCATGCTGCCACCCTCGCCGGGAAAACCTTTCTTAAGGCCCGGGATGCGACCGTCGCCACGCTCCTCCTCGAGCAGCTCGGCGCTCGCGGCACCGCGCAACGCGGGCTTGCCGCCCTTGGTCGAAAAATAGAGCGCCGCACGGGTATCCAAATCCAGCGCCCGGCGCATGGCCTGGGCGTAGATGAGCGTTTGGGTATGTGGCGGCAACCAGCGCGGATCGTCGATGGGCGCCGTGCCCGATTCCTCGTCGCGCACCGTGGGGTCGGCGAGCTTAAACTCCTCAACGCCCGTGCGATGTTTGTAGTCAATCACCACAGCGCGATTCTCGGCATCCACATCCACGCGGTCAATGCGCCCGCCGAGCGGCCAGCCGGCATACTCGACCTGGAGCTCGTTGAACGCAAACTCCAGGTAGCGCGGAGCGAAGGGGGCAAGCGCCTCGGACTCGTAGGCAAGCACGCCCTCCAGCTGCGGCAAGATCTCGGCCACCTGACGCTCCTCCACCGGTGAGAGCGGCACCAGCGGGCCCTCGTTGCCACGTTTGCCGGCGTGCTCGGCCAAGGTCTCGGCAAAGACCTCGTGCAGCAGCTCCTGCGCACGCGGCAGGTTTTCGGGCGTCACACGCTCCATGCCCTCTTGGGGCAAACGGGCATGCAGATGTTCCAGCACGTCGTGGACAAAGTTGCCCTTCTCCATGTTGCCAAAACCCGCGTCGATAGACTGGGGCTTAACGCGATACGAGACAAACCAGCACAGCGGGCAGGTGGAATAGGCCTCGATCTGCGAGGCAGACGTCAGACGCGGTACAAGCGGCGCGTCCTCGCCCTCGCCGTCCCGATGGCGCAAGACCAGATATGGCACGGCCGCCTCGCTCAAATGCTGAGGAGCCTCGCATGCCACGCGCTCGCGCTTGAGGCCCTTGCCGGCTGCAGGGTCAAAATCACCTACGATATCGCCCTCGCCCACGCATGTCACCTGAGCGGCACCGGTGGCCTCGGCATGCGCCCGCAACTCGGTCCACACGGCAGCCGGATAGCACTCGCGCGCCTGGCGATCGTGCGTCACGCGCGCAAGCGCAACCGGGCCACGTGCCGCCTCCATCGCGTGGCCAAAGCGCACGCGCAACAAGGCCGCAGGCTCAAGCGTCACGCCCTCGCGACCAAGGCTCGCAGCCAACGTGGCCAGCGGTCCTTCCTCGTGTGAGAGCGGATAGCTGTCCAGATCGACATCGGCAAACAGCACGGCATCGTAGCTGCCGGGGCGCAGAGCCGCCGCATCGGCAAGCGAGGCAAAGCGAACCTGGGCACGTGGCGCACGGTCAACCTCGTAGGTATCGTAATCGTAGGCGGTGCTACGCTTGTCCACCTTGGTGCGAATGCCATCGAGCACGGGCACGGTCGCGGCCTGTGACACGTCGAGCGCGCGGGCGCCATTCATAAGGATGTCAATGGCGTGGCGCAGCAGGACCGCCTCCGCTTGGCGACGAGCTTGGCCATCCAAGCTGCCCAGCGAGCGATCGGGCAACGCCTCGGCAACGGCAAGCATGGCCTTGAGCGCCGTCACGGGCTTGTCGCGCCACAGTGCCTGGAACACGTCCGAGACCACACACGGTACGTTCTTAAACCAGTTTTCGTCGCTCGCCGCCTTGCGTGCGCCCCTCACCTGGCCTTGCACGCTCTGCAGCAGGCTCTTAACGCCCGCGGTAGTCTTGCTACGCGAGAGACGCATATTCTTATCGAAGATACGGGCATTGGCGGCATCAGTGCCCGAAAGCGGACTGTAGATCCAGTCGGTAAGCTCCGGCGCGGGCCACCACTCGGTCTTTGACGCCACACCCTCATCGGCCGCCTTCATGCGCTCGATCAAGCTGGCAAGCGCCGCAAGCTGCCTGCCCGCAATGGATTGGGAAAACGCCGTGAATTCAGTTGTCTCGGCAGCGATATGACGAGCCGCCAGACGAGAGGCAAGCTCACCGAACAGCTGGGGTGCCCGGGCAGAAACAACGAGCACGCGTACGGGGTCGGCGGAGAGGCCGGCGGTATCGTCGGCCCCGAAACCCTGGCGCGCTTTTACCAGATCGTCAATTGCGTCCGCATAAGCATGAGCACGGGCGTGGGGGCCCGCGACCTCAATAAAGGCAGGCTGAGCGGTGGTTCCACAAGCGGCATCAGACGCGACGGCGTCCTCCCCCAGCGGCGCGACCTCAAACAGCACACCGCTGGCATCAAATGCCGCGGCAAGTTCCTCGCGCATCGCCGCCTGCTCGCGAGCAAGCAGCACGACGACCTCTCCCCCACTGTTCGCCACAGCAGACAGCAGCTCGAGCAGACCGTGCGTAAACGACGTGACGCCGCGTACACAGACGGCACGGGCGCACACCGGCAGATTATCGGCCAGAGCGCTGGCCATAATGTCAGCCGCCTCGCAGGGCTCGACCATATCTCGACGGTCCAGACCGCCCGCGTAGGCACGCAAAAGCTCGAACACACGAGCCTCGGCATCGCTTTTTGGCCCAGGCCGGCAATTGTTGCCACGGCATCGCTCGGCAGCTGTCCCCGCCACACCTGGCAGCACATCGCGGGCCATGCGCGCAAGCATGCGCACCGTGCCCTGGCTGCGCGAAAGCGGCTGCAGGTCGACATCATCGAGACGCGTGACCATGTCCGAAAACAGCATCTGGCGCTGCAGGTTGTCGACGAAACCGCGCCCGTCGCCCAAAAGCTCCCAAAGCGAGCGAAGCCACGACGCGGGCGTCTTGTAATCGATGCCCAGCGAAACGCCGGCTTCCGCCGCATCATGACGGCACAGGTCGAGCTCGGCAAACGTTGGCGCCAGCAGCACGGCACGCCCGTGGCGGGCAATAAGGTCGGCAAGCAGCGCCGACTCGGCATCGCTCAAATCCGTGCCGGCATTAGTGGTATAGATTCGAACAGGCATGGCCCTCCACTCAAACTGTTCGCAATAATCAATGCATCCATCCTACCCGCCCAAGCGGACACATTGCCACCGCAGCTTCATCTTTTGGCGCTTTGGAGACAAGTCGCTTTGCACCACGTTGGTGCCAAGGGGGCGGACTCGTCCGTTGGTGCAAGCGAACCTGGCCCCTTTGCACCAATTATTCGGCATATAAAAACCGCCCCCGGAGGAGCGGTTTTTCACAATTCGTTTTGCCGCGGCCTATTCGCCATCCTCCAGCTTAATGAGGATCTTGCGGTAGCCACCGTACTCGCCGTTGAGCGCCTTGGATACACGGCTCACCGTGGTGGACGAAGCGCCGGTACGGACCTGAACCTCGACATAGGGCTCGCCCTCGTCCAGGTAGCGCGCGACCTGCAGACGCTGCGATAGATCGCAAATCTCGCGCGGCGTGCAGATATCGGTCAAAAACGCTTGAATATCTTTCTCGTCGTCCAAAAGACTAAATGCGTGGACTAGCTGCTTGACATCAGGCTTGTCAAACATGTTCTCGATATTCATCGATCACCGCCAAACCCGCCAAAAGGCATCGAAGTTGATACTGGCACCGGACATCGTTCGCCCATTCAATGCAATAGGGCAACGCATGTAGCTTTTGCCCGTAGCAGTTTAGCACACCACCAAACTAAAGTGACAAGACTCTCTGTCAGCGGCGCGTTTTTTAGGACGAACGCCGTTTTGAAACCGAATGCGCATGCAAGCTCCACGAATATCTGAGACAATGGGCGCCCAACGCAGAGGCGCACGCCAAGGCAACCATCCGATTCGCCGCGGCAAACGAGCTTACGCGCCACCAACACGTCACGCGCACCGGAAAGGAACCCACCATGCGCTTCTTGCTCAACTGGCTTTTGACCTCAATCGCTATCGCGATCGCCACGTTCCTCGTCCCCGGCATTCAGCCCTTCGGCATGGCCGACGCCTGGGTCTGCTTTGCCTTTGTGGGACTGTTCCTCAACGTCGTCGACTCGCTCGTCAAGCCGCTCCTGACGGTCATCTCGCTGCCGCTCACCATTATCACGCTGGGTATTTTTCAGCTTGTAGTCAACAGCTTTATGCTCGAGCTTGCCAGCTACCTATCGGTAAATCTGCTGGGAGCGGGCATCTCCATTGCCAGCTTTGGGTCGGCCTTTATGGGTAGCATTTTGGTGTCCATCACTCGAAGCATCTTCGACAGCATCGCCAGGAACTAAAGCAACCGGATACGGACCGCCACAACACGCCAAAACGAAGGCCGTCCATCGCAACGATGGACGGCCTTCGCCTTTGTCAAGCCTCAGAGGACAAAAGAATCTACCATTTCTACCCCGTCCCCAAATGGCTGGTGGGGCTAGATGACGTAGTCGTAGCCCCCGTTGGGGGCGACGAGCGCATCGAGCGTCACACCGTCGAGGTAGTCGTTGATGAGCTTGTCCAGGTTCTTCCACACGTCGAGCGTGGGGCACTCGTCAGATCGCGAGCAGCCCTTGCAGTCGCCATCCAGGCAGGCGACCGGCGCCAGGCTGCCCTCGGTCAGGCGCAAGATCTCTCCCACCGTGTACTGCTCGGGCGGGCGCGTGAGCACGTAGCCGCCGCCCTTGCCGCGCATGCCCGAAAGCATGTTGGCGCGCACGAGCGTAGCCAAGATGTTCTCGAGATATTTCTCGGAAATCCCCTGTCGCGCCGCGATCTCTTTGAGCGGGATGCGACCGGCCGCCTGGTGCTCGGCCAGGTCGACCATAACGCGCAGGGCGTACCTGCCCTTAGTAGAAACCAACATATATAGTGCTGCCTTTCGGTCTTTTAATCCGTTGAAATTCTAGCCGAAAAATTGGCTTTGAAAATACCCATTCCAGTCAAGGTGGTTAATCAGCTCGTAATAATCTCCTATTTCCTATTGCATTACTAGGCTTTAGTGTCTACTATGCTTGCCAACAGCTAAACAAACAACCTATAAGGTTTATGGGTTTAGCTACTAGGCCACCGTAAAACCACACGGTATCCAGTCATTTGAACACTTTGGAGGTTCACCATGAGCAAGGTTTATACGTCCATCGATCAGCTTATCGGCCACACCCCGCTTTTGGAGCTCACTCACTTTGAGGCCGATGAGGACCTCAAGGCTCGCGTGCTCGTCAAATTGGAATACTTCAACCCCGCCGGGTCCGTCAAAGACCGCGTCGCCAAGAACATGATTGACGAGGCCGAGAAGGCCGGCAAGCTCGTGCGCGGCGGCGACTATACCATCATCGAGCCCACGAGCGGCAACACCGGCGTCGGCATCGCCTCGGTGGCGGCGGCTCGCGGCTACAAGGTGATCATCACCATGCCCGAAACCATGTCCGTCGAGCGCCGCAAGCTTATGCAGGCATACGGCGCACAGCTCGTGCTCACCGACGGCTCCAAGGGCATGAAGGGCGCCATCGCCAGGGCCGAGGAGCTGCAGAAGGAGACCCCCAACAGCATCATCGCCGGCCAGTTCGTGAACCCCGCCAACCCCGCCATCCATAAGGCCACGACCGGCCCCGAGATCTGGGACGACACCGACGGCAAGGTCGACATCTTCGTCGCCGGCGTTGGCACCGGCGGCACCGTGACCGGTGTGGGCGAGTTCCTCAAGGAGCAGAACCCCGAGATTCAGGTTGTCGCCGTCGAGCCCGCCACCTCCCCGGTACTCTCCAAGGGCCAGGCCGGTCCGCACAAGATTCAGGGCATCGGTGCCGGCTTTGTGCCCGACGTCCTCGACACCCAGGTCTATGACGAGATCATCCCCGTCGAGAACGACGACGCCTTTGCCACCGGCCGCGCCGTGGGCCACAAGGAGGGCGTGCTCGTGGGCATTTCGTCCGGTGCCGCCGTGTGGGCCGCGCTGCAGCTAGCCAAGCGCCCCGAGAACGAGGGCAAGACCATCGTGGCACTGCTCGCCGATACCGGTGAGCGCTACCTGTCCACGGCACTGTTCCAGGACTAGAGCCTTTTTTCCCATAGGTTGAGCTCAGGGACGAACCTGCCTCCTCTCTCTCCCGGCGGTCTGAGCCCATCCCGTCAGGGTGTCCCACGAGACGTCCGAACTTGCTACAATGTCTGCGGCGCGGAACCAGCCTCCCGCGCCGCTTTTCTTTTTTGGCCACATGCCACCAAGGAGAACCTCCCCATGCACAACAAGCGCGTGCTCGTCGCCATGAGCGGCGGCGTCGATTCCAGCGTGACTGCCTATCTGCTCAAGTGCCAAGGCTACGAATGCGTCGGTGCCACCATGCGCCTCACCTGCCCTGCGCCCGATCCCGTCACGGGCATGAGCAAGGTCGACCGTGACATCGCCGATGCAAAGGCCGTCGCCGATCGCCTGGGGATACCTCACCATGTGCTCGACCTACAGCAGGCCTTCGACCGCAACGTTATCGAGCGCTTCGTGACCGCCTATCAGAAGGGGCTGACGCCCAACCCGTGCATCATCTGCAACCGCCATATTAAGTTTGGCGCGCTGCTCGACGCGGCGCTCGATATGGGCTGCGACTACATTGCCACGGGTCACTACGCCAAAACGAGCCAAGCGCCCGATGGCACCTGGCAGCTGCACCGCGGCGAAGACTCCAAGAAGGACCAGAGTTACTTTTTGTATTCGCTCACGCAAGAGCGCCTGGCACGCACAATCTTTCCGCTGGCAGGGTTGGACAAAGAGCGCAACGTGCGCCGCATTGCCGCCGAGCAGGGCTTCATCAACGCCAAGAAGGCCGAGAGCGAGGATATCTGTTTTATCGCGGACGGCGACTACGCGGGCTATATCGAGCGCCGCTGTGGGCATGCCGCCGAGCCGGGCGATATTGTATGGCGCGACGGCAGCGTGGTCGGACGCCACAACGGCGCACTGCGCTATACCGTCGGCCAGCGCAAGGGCCTGGGCGTCGCGATGGCGCGCCCCGTGTATGTAACGGGCGTCGATGCCGCCAATAACATTGTGCATCTGGGCGAGGCTGAGGACCTGACGGCGACGGCACTCACGGCCAACGACTGGATCTGGAGCGCCCCTGCCGACCGCATGGAGGCAGAGCTCACGTCCGGCGACATTCGCGTGGGCACCAAGTACCGCTACCGTCAAAAGGACCAGGCAGCGACCCTTACACGTGGCGCCGACGGACAGATGCTTCTGACCTTTGACGAGCCGCAGCGAGCCATCGCCCCCGGCCAGGCCGTCGTTATCTATCGCGGCGACGTCGTCCTGGGCGGCGGCACGGTAACTGCCGCCATCAAGTAGCCGCAGGATTATCGCCGCACGTGTCGAAGCACTTCAACAGCAGCATTCACCTCGATAACGCGACGCTCGAGGCCGCGGCAAATGGACTCGAGCCGGCCCTCCGCTGTGGCCCATTCGCTCTGCGAAAGAATCTCGATCGCCTCATCAACAAATCCGTTGAGCCGCGATGAATCGAACCAATCGAGTGAGTCCGCAAGCGCCAGCTGGACGGAAGGGTCGGGCCCAAACGGCTTAGCAGAAAACCCAAACTCCCCAGCTGCGAGCACGGCAGTTGGTACGTTGTACCACAGGCAGTTGCCGCTATCGAACAGCGGAGCAGGCCTTATCTCCAGGGTGTCGACATTGCGGATGATGCCGAAGTTTCGCCAATGGCGATCGCTGTTGGCCAAAAGGGCATCGCAGACAATCATCTGCGACATAGACCTTCTCACGGCAGCCTCGTCTGCTCCATGCTTACCAAGGAAGCGGCAGTACCGGTCGTATGTCGAGTTTCCCCGCTGGCTACCAAGTGCGCCCTTAACGTAAACAGCCGGAACGTATTCCTCGCGGCCGTCAAGAAAGTCGTCGCACAGACACACAGGGCCATCGAACATCCGCTCAACCGTATAAGGAACAAACTCGCCCTCCGACAACAAGCGACGATGTAGAGCCGTTGCAACCGCCTCGTTAAAGGGACGCTGATCGTCCATGCCGCACCCCTTGACCAGAACGCGAACAGCATTGCGAATCATCCACGATTTAGGGAGCTCGCCCTCGGATGTGTTGTCGGGATTTTTAAGACCGATGCCCTCCAGCCAACCCGAACGTCCCTCGGGCGCCGATCGCTCAAAATCATTCTCGAAGTAATTGAGGTTTCGCCATTTGAGCCCGTCGCATTCTGCCGGCCGCAGCCAATAGCAATCCGAAAGCGAGAGGCCCAGGCACCGAACCGGGACCTCGATGCCACTGGCAATTCCCAGTTCACGATAGCGCGAGACGAGTCCGGGGCGAACATCGGGCACCGACCGATGGCTCCACCACACGTTGAGCTCCCGCTTATTCACCGTAGGAGAAGAGCTCGAGCACGTGCCAAACGGCATTCGTTGTGCATCGAGGACCTCCGCGATTTCGAAGGGAAATTCGCGCGACGGATCAAATGAGAGATGCGCGACCTCATGGTCGGCCGACATCAGCGTAAACTTGCGCCCCACATCGGCCGCAGGACGGCGTCCACGTTTGCGGACCTTTTGATAAGCGACCGCGGAATTGTACTCGACCATCTTCCGTCCGCCCACAATATCGCACGCGAGCGTTCCCGATGCGGCAAGTTGAGATATGCGGGCTTTCGTAACGCCCAGCAGGCGGGCAGCATCACCCATAGACAAGTACTCAGACGTATCCATACACCACATCACCTCGTTAAGTAATTTACACGTTTAGTTAATAGATTACATACATCATAATACTAAACGACCTAAAGCGAAAAAAGCCCGAGAAATCGGGCTTTAGCGATTGGTCAGCCGAGTCGCAAGCTGCTCCCCTAGCGCTGAACGTAGGCGCGAACCAGCTCGTAGGTATTACGCACGCCGTCGATGTGGCTGCGCTCGTAGTTGTGGCTCGCGTACACGCCAGGGCCGATCAGGCCGTGACGGATGTCGTAGCCGGCAGAAAGCGTGGCCTCGACGTCAGAGCCGTAGTGCGGGTACACGTCGATGGCGTAATCGAGCTCCAGCTCGCGCGCGATATTGGACAGCGTGGTCACCAGATCGTAGTTGTACGGACCGCCCGAATCCTTGGCGCAAATCGACACCATGCGCTCGGTGCAGCCCAGGTCGTCGCCCACGCAGCCCATGTCCACGCTGATCATCTCGCGCGTGTCGGCCGGCACGAAAGCGCCACCGTGGCCGACCTCCTCGTACACCGTAAAGAGCAGTGAAACCTTGCGCGAAAGCGTCACCTCGCCAGCGGCGACGGCACGCGCCAAGCCCAGCAAAATGGAGGCCGACAGCTTGTCGTCCAAGAAGCGGCTCTTAATATAGCCGCTCTCCGTCACCGTGGTGCGCGGATCCATAGCGATGATGTCGCCCGTCTGAATGCCCAGCTCAAGCACGTCATCCTTGCTGTCGACATTCTCATCGAGCAGGATTTCCATGTTCTTCTCGATGGCCTTGACCGGCTCGTCGGCCACGTGCGCCGAAGGCTCGGTATTGAGGACCACACCCGTGTACACATTGCCACCGCGCGTGTAGACGGTGCAGTTCTCGCCATCGGCCGTAGACCACTGATGCCCGCCGAGCGTCGTGGGACGCAGGCGACCATTGTCCTTAATGGAGCGCACCATGGCGCCCAGGGTATCGACATGGCTCGCCAACACAAGCGGCTCGCCCTCGCCGCCAAGCTCAACCAGCACGTTGCCCTTATTGGAACGCTCGGGGCCAAAGCCCATATCGCGCAACGTTTCCATTAGATAATCAGTCGCCGCACGGGTATAGCCCGTAGGCGAAGCAATAGAAGTCAGCGTCTTAAGCTGTCCCGCGATATAGGAGAGCGTCTCCTCTAGAGAAGCATCAATATTAGAAGCCATATGCGTCCTTCCAAGTAAAACTAAGACCGAGTCCCGATTTTAACCGTTCTGCACGGTCAATGCCCTAGGAGCCGAGCCGCCTCCCGACGTCCCCGCACCGGTTTTGTGCACGCGCACGTCTTACAATCCCAATCTTGCATAAATCCTATCGGTATCTGCATAGAAATGAGGAATCTTTTTGCTTCGTCTCAGGGTACCCCACCTTGGGCCGTGCAAAAAACGGAGTATTCAGCACCGTGGGCCCCAACGACCCCATCGCGAACGACAAAACGACGCGGTTACAGCAGTGTTGCAGGTCGTCGCAAAGCAGAAACTCAGTAACAACCCCCTCCACTCATCGATAGCCCGCCCACAATGGCTGTCGATGGGCGCCTGTGGGCCACTACGGACCCTTCAAAACGTTATGCATTTTTAAGAGCTTGCTGAATACTCCCAAAAATGCACGCTGGGAAGTGCACCACCTATCCGCAGCGGGCAGCATGCTTTAGTTTTACCCGTCCCAAGACATCGACGCAGCACAAAAAGCCCCGCCGTGCGTAGCGCGGCGGGGCCAGCGGCAAGTCAAAAGACCATACGCCTACGGGCGAAGGACCACCAAACTGGGCTAGGCAGCCGGGCAGATCTTCTTGAAGAGCTCGATGACGTCGTCGAGCGTCGCCTCGCGCGGGTTGCCCGGGAAGCAGGCATCGGCCATGGCGTCCTTGGCCAGGACCTCGATCTCGTCAGCCTTCATGGCCTCGCAGACGTGCGGGATGTTCACGTCAGCGGAGAGCTGCTTAACGGCGGCGATAGCGGCGTCGGCAGCCTCATCGGTGCTCATGCCCGTGGTGTCAACGCCCATGGCGACGGCGACCTTGGCCAGGCGCTCGGCGCAAACCGGCTTGTTGAACTCCATGGCAATCGGCAGCAGCATGGCGCAAGCGACGCCGTGCGGGGTGTCGTAGTGAGCGGACAGGGTGTGAGCCATGGCGTGATCGATGCCCAGGCCAACGTTAGAGAAGCCCATGCCGGCGACATACTGACCAAGAGCCATGCCCTCGCGGCCGGAGCCAGGCTGGCCGGACTTGGCCTCGGCAACGGAGTCGCGCAGGTTCTCGCTGATCAGCTTGATGGCCTCAAAGTGGAACATGTCGGAGAGCTCCCAAGCGCCCTTGGTGGTGTAGCCCTCGATGGCGTGGGTCAGAGCGTCCATGCCGGTGGAAGCGGTCAGGCCGGCGGGCATGGAAGCCATCATGTCGGGGTCGACGACGGCGACCTCGGGGGCGTCGTTGGTGTCGACGCACACGAACTTGCGGACCTTCTCGGGGTCGGTGATGACGTAGTTGATGGTCACCTCAGCAGCGGTACCGGCGGTCGTCGGCACGGCGATGGTGAACACGGCGTGGTTCTTAGTGGGAGCAACGCCCTCGAGGCTGCGGACATCGGCGAACTCGGGGTTGTTGATGATGATGCCGATGGCCTTGGCAGTGTCCATAGAGGAGCCGCCACCGACGGTCACGATAGCATCAGCCTCGGCGGCCTTGAAGGCCTCGACGCCGTCCTTGACGTTCTGGATAGTGGGGTTGGGCTTGATCTCGGAGTAGAGGCTCCAAGCGATGCCGGCGGCATCGAGCTCGTCGGTCACCTTAGCGGTAACGCCAAACTTGACCAGATCGGGGTCGGAGCAGACGAAAATCTTCTTGTAGCCGCGACGCTGGAGCTCGCCGGGGATCTCCTTGATGGCGCCGGAACCATGATAAGAAATAGTGTTGAGAACGAAACGATTAGCCATTGATAGCCTCCCATCGTGTGCGGGGCACCCATTACGCCCCACGCTATAAGTCCCATCCTAACGCTTTTGAAGCGAAAAACGCGTGAGAACGTCAGATTATTTAAAGCGTTTCAACAACTGGTATCGTCACCGCCTGACCACTAAACAAAAAAGGGGCGGCCGAGATGACCGTCCCCTCCCCATTATTGATCAGTGTGGCAAGGGGTCAGCCCCTTGCCACATCCTGCCGCTATTTTTGGCAGGCCTCTTTCCAATCTTCGCAGGCGCGCTTCCAGCGAAAACGCAGGTCGCGCTCGCGGTCGATAAACATGATGGCAAACGCCACGAACAGCAGCACGCTCGCCACCGCAATAGCGTGCAGCCCCATGCGCTCAATACACCAGTTTCCCAGCACAGCGCCAAACACAAAGGTAAAGATCACGCCAAAGTACAGCAGGCCGTTTTCCAAAAAGCCGCGCTTGTGGGTGATGATGTAGTCGTCCACGTTTTGCAGCGCATTGCGCAGGTTACCGATGCACATGGTCGTGGCAATGCCGTGACCGTGGATCTTGCGGAAGCTCTCGACCTGCATACCGCAGGCAAACGAGATGAGGCAGTTGGCGAGCAAGTTGTAGCCGCCACCGGGGATAAAGCTCACGCCCAGCAAGATGACGGCTTCAAAGAACACCGTCACCTGGCGCCAGTGAATCACGCTGCCAAACCGTTCGTGTACCAGGTCGGCAAGCATAATGCCCACGGCAAACGACACCACAGGGAAGAAATAGCGCCCCGCGAGCGCCCAATTGCCCTCCGAGATGCTCACGCCCACCAGCAAGATGTTGCCCGTCTGCGCGTTGGCGAAAACATGGTCGCGCCCAATGTACGAATAAACGTCCATAAAGCCACCGGCGAGCGCCAAGATGATGCCCAGCTCAATAGACTCCGATATCTGTTTGGCACGCTGCATCGTCGTGCGCCCTCCTTGTTGACGACCCTCTCGTGCGTTGGCGGAAACATAGCCGCCGTTCATACTGTAACCCATTGACAACATGGCGCGCCCGCGAGACGGACTCCCCAACGCGCAGATACACCATCTGGAAACAAACGGCGGGCGCGGCATCGACACCCGACACCTCGTGTACTCCACCAGTCTTTTTAGCCCCGTCCCAAAAAGACTGGTTACAATTACGTGCAGCATACAAACACCGGGAGGAATCGTGGCAAAAAAGCCCCAGGACGCTCAGCACAACCAGCACGGCAAGCATGCCCAACGCGGCCAGCAGCAAAAGCGTGGAAGCAAAGCCCAGGGCTCGCGCCCCGCGCATGCCCCGGCAGCGCCTGTCCGCCCCTGGCGCCCGGGCCGCGATAAGTTCCTCCCCGTCAGCCGCGCCGACATGGATGCGCGCGGCTGGGACCAGTGCGACTTTGTCTACATCTGCGGCGACGCTTACGTGGACCATCCCAGCTTTGGCATGGCCATCATCAGCCGCGTCCTCGACGCGCACGGCTACAAGGTGGGCATCATCTGCCAACCCGACTGGACCGACCCCGCCAGCATCACCGTGCTCGGCGAGCCGCGCCTGGGCTTTCTCGTCAGCGCCGGCAACATGGACTCCATGGTCAACCACTATTCGGTGACCAAGCACCGCCGCCACACCGACGCCTATACCCCCGGTGGCGAGGAGGGACACCGCCCCAACCGTGCCGTCACGGTCTACGGCAACCTCATCCGCCAGACATTCAAGGACGCCCCCATCATCATCGGCGGCATCGAGGCAAGCCTGCGTCGCTTGGCCCACTACGACTACTGGCAGGACAAGCTCAAGCGCTCGGTACTGCTCGACTCGGGCGCCGACATCCTCATCTACGGCATGGGCGAGCACGCGATTGTCGAGATCGCCGACGCGCTCGACGCGGGACTGCCCGTCGATCAGATTACCTATATCAACGGCACCGTCTACCGCACGGGTTCGCTCGACGAGGTCTACGACTACGACCTGCTGCCCAGTTGGGACGACCTTACCGCCGACAAGCTCAACTACGCGCGCAGCTTTAACGTGCAGCAGCAGAATATGGACCCCATCACCGGACATCGCCTGGTAGAGCCCTACCCCAACAGCGTCTATGTGGTGCAGAACCCGCCGTCGGCGACGCTCACCACCGACGAGATGGACGAGGTGGCCGAACTCCCCTACGCACGCGATTGGCATCCCGATTACGACGCGGCGGGCGGCGTGCCGGCCTTTGCCGAGATCAAGTTTTCCATTAGCTCCAACCGCGGCTGTTTTGGCGAGTGCTCGTTTTGCGCGCTCACCTTCCACCAGGGTCGCGTGCTGCAGATGCGCAGCCACGACTCGATCATGCGCGAGGCCGAGCTGCTCACGCGCGATCCCGAGTTTAAGGGCTATATCAACGACGTGGGCGGGCCGACGGCCAACTTTAGCCGTCCCGCCTGCGACAAGCAGCTCAAGCACGGCGTATGCAAGAACAAGCGATGCCTGTGGCCGAGCGTGTGCAAGAACATGGTGGTCGACGAGAGCGGCTACACGCAGCTGCTGCGCGACCTGCGCCAGCTGCCGGGCGTCAAGAAGGTCTTTGTCCGCAGCGGCATCCGCTTCGACTACACCATGGCCGATGCCTCGGACGAGTTTTTGCGCGAGCTGCTGGAGCACCACGTCTCGGGCCAGCTGCGCGTAGCACCCGAGCACGTGAGCGACGCGGTGCTGTCCGTGATGGGCAAACCGAGCCGAGCCGTCTACGATGCATTCTGCCGTAAATTTGAACGCTTGAACCGCGAGTACGGACTCAAGCAGTACGTGGTGCCGTATCTGATCTCGAGCCACCCCGGATCGACGATGAAGGAAGCCGTGGACCTTGCCGAGGCCGTGCGAGACATGGGCTACATGCCCGAGCAGGTGCAGGACTTCTACCCCACGCCGTCCACCATGTCGACGTGCATGTACTACACCGGCGTGGATCCGCGCACCATGGAGCCGATCTATGTGGCGCGCGACCCGCACGAAAAGGCCATGCAACGCGCGCTCATCCAGTATCGCAAGCCCGAGAACTACAAGCTCGTGCGCGAGGCGCTAGAGAAAGCCGGGCGTCGCGATTTGATCGGCTACACCAAGCATTGCCTGATCCGCCCCGTGCCGCCACGCCCGGGCGAGACATCTGCCGGCGGCGGACATGGCACCGGCAAGAAGGGCGGCAAGGGCCACGGTGGCGCTGGCGGCGCTGGAGCCAAGGGGCCCAAGGGCAGCAAGGGCCAAGGCGGCATGTCGCGCGCGCAGAACACCGCCGGGCGCAACCGTGCGGCTCAGGGGCGTCAGGGTGCCAATGGAGGCGGTCGCCGCAACTAAGGCAGCAGTGCGCTCGCTGCGTCCATCCCACACGCGTGGCGCAGCGAGCACATTGCCTCAACGAGGATGACGCCGGCGATAGCGACCGTAATTGCCACGTCGACCGGCGTGTTCACAAACCACAGCATGCCCATGAGATACGACCCGGCATTAAAGGCAAAGTGCAGCAGGATCGTGTAGCGGAGCTTTCCGGTCGTCACGAGCAACCAACCAAAGATGAGGGCGGCGGCACCCGCGTAGCAACCCTGCACCCAATTCATGTGCATAAAACCAAAGATTGCCGCCTGCAGCACAATCGCCGCGGCGACACCCCACGTGCTTGGGGCCGCCCAGGGCACTATGGCGCCGTCTTGCGCACTCGCACGACGCCGGCGCTTCCAGAGCGGACGGCACTGGGGATTAAACGCACGCAGCGAAAACTCAAAGATAACACCGCGCACCAGGAGCTCTTCGCAAAACGGCGCGCCGAGCACCGTGGTCAGGACGGCAAGAGGACTGGTATCGCCCATGCCCGTTTCCTCGACAAGCTCGCTGTAGTCGGCCGCGGCATCGGGCAACAGCGACAGCACGGCGTCGGTCACGTAGCTAACGACCACCTGCAGGGCAAGACCGATCACGATAACGCAGGCGATGCGTTTCCACGCCCCACGCGCTCCCCCGCCGAGCGGATGCTCGCTTTGCGAACGCGCCATAAACGAGCGCGGCCACAGATAACGCCACCACAGCAGCGCCATCAAAAACGACGCCGTCTGAGCGGCGGCCTGAAGCAATTGAATGTCGAGGTCATCGATCGAAAAACCCATGAACACCGATGCGACGCCAAGGGCGGAGAACAAAACGACGCTCAGGGCTATATCGGCAGCGACAACGCCAAAACAGGCGAGCGCCCACGCTATCGCATTGAGCATGCCAGCCTCCTCAAAACCCGGTACTTGGGGACGTTCCTTAACTGCCGGCAGAAAATGAACGTCCCCAAGTACCGGCAGTTTGGGACAGTCATTGTTGATGAGAATCGGGTGCAGTGCCAAAGGCCCCGTTGGGCGATATGTCGAACGGGAAGGTGCCGCAGCGATTGAACGCGGCGATAAACATGCGGATGGCGTTGGACGGCGTGGTGCCCACGAGCTGGGTTGCCGCCGCGAAGGCCGCCTTTTCCTCGGGCAAGACCTTCGCGACAACCGGGGTCATGTGTTCTGCCATGGCGCTTCCTTTTTGAAACAACGGTAGTGCGGATAGATGCGGGCCACGCGGCTGGGCGACGGGCTGTGAAGGCAACCCGATTGGCCCGCATCTGGAGTTTGTTTCTGCGGCGTTGGTATTACTTGGTATTCCTAAGTTATACCCGGCAGATAGAATACCACACCCGGCCCCATGGGGACGGAGAAAAGACGGATTAATTTGTTGCTGGGTTAGTATTTAGAGCGTGATGATGTCCGAGATATCGAGGGACTAAGCGTCGGCGTATGGCGCGCCCAGGCTGGGTATCCGACGCATGGCGCCCTATTGTCTTGCATAATTTCGCTTATGCCATGCATAAAAAGACGGGGGCGCCCCTTCCCACCCCAACGTACCCCCGCTTGTACCGTGCAAAAACCGGAGTTTTCAGCATCGCGGCCCCCGCAGGCGGTGCCGCGAATCGTGGACGCCGCGCGATTGGCGTCGTTTTGGGGCACGGCGCGACGCGAAACGCGCGGTATCGCCGCGCCGGACGCCGTCTGCCAACCCAAATCGCCTGCCGAAGGATCCCGCTGGCTCAAAAAGACGATTCCGGCGCGTATGCAGTCACCCCGGCTTGCTGAAAACTCCCAAAAAATGCACGGCGCGCCCCGGGGGACCCGTGCGCGCCACGAAAAACACGCCCGCATCCAAAAGAATGCGAGCGCGAAAGCCGGATGTCGGCAAGGGCGCCAGGCAGCGGGCGAAATCCCCGGCGTGTCCGCCCGGGCACCGCAGCCGCCGCGCGTCAGCAGAAAACCTCATGCCCTGCGTCGATGTCGGCCCCCGCATACGCGAATCTCCAACTAGGTCGATAGTCCGTATCTCTTGCCACGACCGTCTCCGCGCGTTTCCACGAAGAAGACTCGCCCCACCTAATACTGAGCCCACTAAAAGGGCCCCGAGCATAGTCTGCTCGAGGCCCAAACTCGTGTCGCCTTACCGCGCGACGCGTATGTTACTTGCGCTTGCCGCCGCCGTCACCGGGGCGACGGGAGCTGCCGCCGCGCTTGCCGCCACGATTGTTACCATAGCTGCCACGGTTATCGCGACCGCCGGCACGGCCACCACGGGAGCCGGCCTGGTTGCCGCCGCGACCGCCACGGTGGCCGCCGCGACGCTCCTCGCGGGTATCGTCGTAGTTGCGCCAGTCATCGCGACGATCGCGGCTGGCACGCGGGTCGCGACGATCGCGCGACTCGCCAGAACGGCCGGCGCCACTGCGGCCGCCATTGCCGCGAGCATCCTCGCGACGCTCACCGCCGCGGCCGCCGCGCTCTTCAAAGCGCTTGCCGCCACGGGACTCGCCGCCGCGGCCGCCGCGCTCGTCATCGCGACCGGAACGACGACGGTCGCCCGCGCCGCGCTTGCCGCCGCGCGAGCCACGGCCCTCGTCCTCGCGCTCAACACGGCGACGACCACCGCGGTCCTCGTCCTCGCGGCGACGGCGATGTGCCTCGCCCTGAAACTGCTTGGCACGGCGCTCGGCACGGTTGCCGCGCGGGGCCGGCTCGACGGCACCAGCACCGGCACGCTCCTCGGCAGCCACCTCGCGGGCCACGCTCTCCACGGCCTCGTCCACGCGAGCCTGAACGCCCTCGCGCACGCGGGTCTTGCCGCCGCGCTTGGGACGGCTCGGGCGCTCGCTGTCGCCGCGACGCTCATCGCGACCGCGGTTGGAACGACCGGCCACATCGCCGTAATCGTCGCCGTTGCGCTTGCCGTCGCGACGCGCCTGCTCAAGCTTCTTCTTGCTCTTGGACTTACCGCGCTTGGTCTTCTTCTTCACCTTAAAGGCCGCAGGGTCGCGCTCGGGGTCAACCGCGGGCGGATTCGGGCCCACGTGCAAGTCGCCGGCCTCGTAGATGTCGGCAGTCTTGTCCATGAGCTTCTCGATCTCGTAGAACTCATCCACGTCCTGCTCGGTCACAAACGTGATGGCCCAGCCCAGCTCGCCGGCGCGGCCCGTACGGCCAATACGGTGGATGTAGTCGGTCGGCTCGGCCGGCACGTCAAAGTTCACGACGTAGCGCACGTCGCTGATGTCGATGCCGCGGGCGAGCACGTCGGTTGCCACCAGCACGTCGACGGTACCGTCGCGGAAGGCCGAAAGTGCGCGCTCGCGCTGGGCCTGGCTGCGGTTGCCATGGATCGCGGCAGCCTTGATGCCCTTGCGCTCCAGACGACGGCAGCAGCTGTCGGCACGGTGCTTGGTGCGCATAAAGACGATGGTGCGCTCCGGGCCTTCCTTTTTGAGGAACTCGGGCAGCAGGTTGTTCTTGGCCTCGATGGACACCGGGAACACAAACTGGTCGACGGTGTCGGCGGTCGACGTGGCGGGCGCGATCTCCACGCGGGCCGGGTCGCTCACTAGGTCGGTGATCTCGCCCACGGCCTCCTCGTCGAGGGTCGCCGAAAACAGCAGCGTCTGGCGCTCGGCCGGCGTCTCGCGCACAATACGGCGAACGGCGGGCAAAAAGCCCATGTCGAGCATGCGGTCGGCTTCGTCGAGCACCAGCACCTTTACCTCATCCAGGTGGCAGGCACCCTGCTCGATCAGATCGACCAGACGGCCCGGCGTTGCGACCAGGATGTCGCAGCCGTACTTGAGGGCAGCGGTCTGCGGCTTGTAGCTCACGCCGCCCACAACGGTCACGGCAACATGGCCGGTGACGTCGGCGATCTTGCTCGCGACCTCGTCGATTTGCTGGGCGAGCTCGCGCGTAGGGGTGATGACGAGCATCACGGGGCCGCGGCCGTTGCCCTCGGGCTTTTTAGCACCGCGACGACGGTTACGGCCGCCGCGCTCGCGCACAGGTTTGGGAGGAGCGATGTGCTCCAGATTGTTCATGGTCGGCAGCAAAAAGGCGGCCGTCTTGCCGGTGCCGGTCTGAGCGGCGGCAAGCAGGTCGCGGCCCTCGAGCACCACGGGGATCGAGCCGGCCTGCACGGGCGTCGGCGCTGTGTAACCCAGGTTCTCGATGGCACGAAGTATCTCGTCCGAAAGACCCAGCTCGTCAAAGGCGGGCAGGTTCTCGGTAGCGGACTCGACGGTCTCGGCGGCGCTGGCCTCGTCGGCCGCATCGAAGGCAGCCTGGGCCATGGCCTCGCGGGTCTCGTCCAGGATCTCGGCGTCGGTGACGTCGGATACAGAATTACGCATATGTTGTTGTTCCTTATCTGCACGCGCAAGGGGCACGGCATGCGGCCGCGCGGGCGTGCTTGGTAGTGCGCTAGTACATACAAAAACGGGTGCGCACAGAGAGGACGTTGCTCAGCACGCTGGCGATCGCTTTGGCAGCCATATCACGCGCCGTCCAGACGCAGCAGCTCTAAGCGATGGAGCAGATTCGCCGCGGGTTAGTATACCTGCACTCCGTATGCCCCCACGTAAACCACAGATGACGGGGAGGACGGGGCGGGTCTGGGCCAATTGTCTCAATCTGTAACAGTTACGAGGCAAAACCAGGTCTACACGTTACGAATCGAGACAAACCAAAACCTCGCAAAACAACATCTCGATCTGTAGCAGATAGAGGTCATTTCCCCTGCCAGATGTTACAGATCGAGATGTTAAGCAACCGCCGAATTGTTTGTCTCAATCTGTAACAGTAACTCGGCAAAAACGGAACTAGATGTTACAGATTGAGACGAAGGGCGAGGATGGTGCGCTAACTTGGCAGTCGACCCCCGTATCGGAATGTCATACATTTCAACTTTTGCCATACACCCCCAGGGGGTATGGGTGTATAGTATCGAGAGGTTAACAATTCCAACACCGAACCACAGAAAGGAGAGTCCATGGCTCAAGATAAGTTCGACGTAGGCGGCATGACATGCGCCGCCTGCCAGGCGCACGTGGACCGTGCCGTGAGCAAGCTCGACGGCGTCCAAAGCGTCGCGGTCAACCTACTCGCCGGTTCCATGATGGTCGACTACGACCCCGCGCAGGTCTCCCCCGACGATATCTGCACCGCCGTCGACCGCGCGGGCTACTCGGCCTCACCCGTCAGCACGGGCACCGGTGCCGCCGGCTCAAACGGCAGCGCACAAGCCAGGTCTGGCGCCGCCCATATGGAGTCGCCCACCAAAAAGCTGGAGGCCGCCGCCTCTGCCATGCACACCCGCCTCATCGTCTCGATCGTCTTCCTCATCCCACTGTTCTACATAGGCATGGGACACATGCTCGGCTGGCCGCTGCCCGGCATCTTCACCGACCATATCCACAGCATGACGCTCGCCCTCACCGAGCTTGTCCTGCTCATCCCCATCGTCTACGTCAACGACGCGTACTTTATCAACGGGTTTAAATCGCTCGCGCACGGCGCGCCCACCATGGATGCCCTTATTGCCGTGGGCGCCACCGCTTCCATTGCCTGGTCGCTCTACGCCATGTTCATCATGGCCGACCAGCTGGCCACAGCTCAGGTGCACGAGGCCATGATGACAGGCATGGACAATCTGTATTTTGAGAGCGCGAGCACGATCCTGTCGCTCGTCACCGTGGGCAAATACCTCGAGACGCGCAGTAAGTCCAAAACCGGCGGCGCCATCGAGGCGCTCATCGATCTGGCGCCTAAAACCGCGACCGTCGTTGCCGACGACGGCAGCGAAACCACCGTCGACGTCGATAGCATCCTTCCCGGCCAGGTCCTGCGCGTGCACCCCGGCGAGTCAATCCCCGTCGACGGCGTGGTGCTCGAGGGTAGCTCGGCCGTGGACGAGAGTGCGCTCACCGGCGAGTCAATCCCCGTGGAAAAGACCGCCGGCGACACCGTCAACGCCGCCACCGTCAACCGCACCGGCTCGTTTACCTTCCGCGCCACGCGGGTTGGTGCCGAGACATCACTCGCCAAGATCATCCAGCTCGTCGAGGACGCCAACGCCACCAAGGCGCCCATCGCCCGCATGGCCGACAAGGTCGCCGGCGTGTTCGTGCCCGTGGTGTTCGTGATCTCGGCCGTGACCTTTGCGGTGTGGATGGCACTGACCGGCAGCATAAACGAGGCACTCACCTCCGCCGTGGCCGTGCTGGTGATTAGTTGTCCCTGCGCGCTCGGCCTAGCCACGCCCGTCGCCATTATGGTGGGCACCGGCAAGGGCGCCGAGATGGGCATTCTGTTTAAGAGCGCCGAGGCGCTGGAGAACCTGCGCGGCGTGGGTACCGTAGTGCTCGATAAGACGGGTACGGTCACCCGCGGCAAACCTGCCGTGACCGATATCGTGGTAGCCACGCGCGCCGATGACTCGCCCGCCATGAGTGAAAAGGCGTTACTGAAGCTCGCTGCCGCGCTGGAGCGCTCGAGCGAGCATCCGCTGGCCGAGGCGATTATGACCGAGTGCGAGGCGCGCGGAATCGTGGCGCGCATGGTCGAGGACTTTGCCGCCGTGCCTGGACGAGGCGTTACGGCGCGCGAGGGACAAAACGCCATCGCTGCCGGTAACGTTCGCCTGATGAGCGAGCTGGGTATCACCGTGCCCTCAGGACTTGCGGAGCGATTTGCCGCCGAGGGCAAGACACCGTTGTTCTTTGCCAAGAACGGCGAGCTTGTCGGCACCATTGCCGTGGCTGACGAGGTCAAGGAGACGAGCGCCGAGGCCATCGCTGTAATGCGTTCGCTCGGCGTCGACGTGCATATGCTCACCGGCGACAACCGCGTCACTGCCGAAGCAATCGCCCGCCGCGTAGGACTGAGCAGCAAGCAGGTCATTGCCGACGTGCTTCCCGCCGACAAGGAACGCCACGTGCGCGAACTGCAGGATGCGGGCGGCAAGGTCGCCATGGTGGGCGACGGCATCAACGACTCCCCCGCCCTGGCGCGCGCCGACGTGGGCCTTGCTATCGGCACCGGCGCCGACATCGCCAAGGAAGGGGCAGATGTGGTACTCATGCGCAGCGACCTCATGGACGTCGCCCGCGCTATCGAGCTTTCGCGCGCCACGATTCGCAACATCAAGCAAGACCTGTTCTGGGCGCTGTTCTACAACGGCATCGGCATTCCGCTCGCTGCGGGCGCGTTCTTCCCCCTCACCGGCTGGCAGCTCTCGCCGATGTTTGGCGCCGCGGCGATGAGCCTGTCGAGCGTGTGCGTCGTGTCCAATGCTCTGCGCCTGAAATCCTTTAAGCCTAAAGTGGCAAAATAGGCTCACCATTAAATCCGTTTAGAACGGGTTTTCCAGGTGCCCGAGATTGACCTGAAAGAGGAGCGACGCGTACTTTGGTACGCGAGCGACGGCTTAAAGGTCAAGGTCGGGTGCCTGGGAAAGCCAACATAACAGAGAGGAATACCCATGCGATACACAATTAAGACTTCCGGCCTTATGTGTGG
The DNA here is from genome assembly GCF_050313495.1 of Collinsella sp. SGI.178. Lineage (NCBI taxonomy): Bacteria > Bacillati > Actinomycetota > Coriobacteriia > Coriobacteriales > Coriobacteriaceae > Collinsella > Collinsella sp. SGI.178. The sequence continues at coordinate 67,379 of NZ_JBNPLM010000001.1, forward strand.
CCACTGCGACGCTACTGTCGAGACGGCACTGCTCAACGTTGCCGGCGTGACCGACGCCGATGCCGATCACGAGACTCAGACGGTACAGGTGGAGTGCGCCGACACCATGGCCGCTGAGCAGCTCGCTGCCGCCGTCGAGAGCGCCGGCGAGAAGTTCCACGCCCTGTCCGTGACCGCAGCCTAGCAGCTACCAGAAGCATTCGACCCCATCGACCAGAAACGAGGACCCGCCATGATGGCAGACCACAAATCGGTGAACCGTATGCTCAAGACGGCGCGCGGCCAGATCGACGGCATCCTGCGGATGGTCGAGGAGGACCGCTACTGCGTCGATATTTCCACGCAGCTCATGGCCACACAGGCACTCCTCGCGCGCATTAACGCCGACGTGCTCAAGGCGCATATCGAGGGCTGCGTGACTTCGGCAATCGAATCGGGCGACGAAGACCTCAAAGCCGCGAAGCTCGCCGAGATCGAACGCGTCGTCGACAAGCTCTCTAAGTAATCGGCGCATTGGGGACAGACCACTTTGCACCGTCTTGATGTTCCGAGGACAGGTATGTTTGCACCACATTGGTGCAGATTAACCTGTCCCCCTTGCTCTAAATCGGGTATAAAGGCGTGCGGCATATCGAATGAAAGGCAATTTGCATGAATGACTTTATGAAGGGCCGCAATGGCGCCGACGAGCTCACCATCGTGATGGGTTTTGCGGGCATCGTCATCGCGATGATCGGATCGATGGCCCGCATCCAGTGGCTCAGTTGGGTCGCCATCGCCGTCATCGTGATCGGCGTGCTGCGCGGCCTGTCCAAAAACATCGACGCACGTCGCAAGGAGAACGAGGCCTTTGTCGCCGGCTCGGCTAAGGTCCCCGGCTTGGGCAAGTTTGTCGCCAGCTTGGGTGGCGGCGCTGCAGCGGCCAGCACCTCACGCGCGGCCGGCACCAGTAAGGAAGACTTTGAGCGTGCCAAGCGCACGGCCAAGAAGATGTGGAAGGGTCGCAAGACCACGGCATACCTCAAGTGCCCCAACTGCGGCCAGATGCTCTCCGTCCCCAAGGGCAAAGGCAAGATCCGCGTCACCTGCCCCAAGTGCCACGCCAAGATGGAGACGCGCTCGTAGCCGCCATACCGCAGGACATAATAAAAGCCGAGGCCTCGCACTGGGACCTCGGCTTTTTTAAATGCGACAAAGGGCCCGCCCCCGTCACACCTACGCCACGCCGTCGCGGGCAAGCTCCTCGGCAAGCGCCTCGGCTGGCATGGCCATAATCGTGTCGAGCTCGGCGTCCACCTCGGGAATACGCTTCACCTTGAGTTTGCGCACCAGATCGCCACGACACATCACGTACATCGGCTCGCGCAGAGCGCACAGGTCATCGAGCGGGTTCTCGCGCGTCACCAGGATATCGGCAGCCTTGCCGCACTCGATCGCACCGGTCTCGCCGCCCAGCCCCAGCAGCTCAGCATTGACCTGCGTAGCCGTATGCAGCGCAAACGCATTGCTCACGCCCACGTACTTGGCAAAATAGGCCACCTCGCGCCACATGTCGTACTGGGTCACGAACGGGCAGCTCGAATCCGTACCCAAACCTACCTTGATACCGGCTTCCAGCGCCGCACGAGCGCTCTCGATAATGCCCGAGCACACGATATCGCCGTTCTTCTTTTGCGTTTCGGTCGAATGAGTCTTTTCCGGATCGAGCAGCACAAACGGCAGTGCGGGGCTGATCGTGCAGGTCACACTCGGCGCACGCCCCTCGAGCTGAGTTCCCGCGACGCCGCGGTACAGCTCCAGGATCTCGGGCGTCAACGGAGCGCCGTGCTCGATCGTATCGACGCCGGCCTCGAGCGCGGCCTTCACGCCCTCGGTGCTCTCGACATGAGCCATAACCGGAAGGCCCATATCGTGCGCTGCCTTGCACGCCGCTGCGGCAACCTCCACCGGCATACGCAGCACGCCCGGCTCGCCCACCTCGGTCGCATCGAACACACCGCCCGTTACGAACAGTTTAATGACGTCGGCACCGCGCGCATACAGGTCGCGCACCTGTTCGGCCGCCTCGGAGGGACTGTTGGCCACCTGGGCGAACAAGCCCGCTCCGTGGCCACCCGGCACCGTGACGCCCGTTCCCGGCGCCACCAAACGCGGACCCTGATACTTGCCGGCATCGATGGCATCGCGCACGGCCAGATCGGCAAACAGCGGGTCGCCCGCGCCGCGCACCGTGGTCACGCCGCTTGCCAGCTGCTGTTGGGCGCTGCCCTTAAGAATATGGCGCACGATAGCGCGCCCCACGGGATTATCGAGCTTCTTCATCAGCGCGCCCGCATCGCCCGCCGAAACCGGCTTGCCCGAGCCGCACAGATGCACATGCATATTGATGAGGCCCGGCATGAGATACGCCCCGGCCAGGTCGAGGACCTCGGCACCTGCAGGCGCCTGCGCCACAGCACTCGGCCCCATCCACGTGATGACACCGCGCTCAACGGCCACGGCCATGTCGGGCTGCGGCTCCATATGCTCCGAACCATCCAGGACGGTCGCATTGATAAACAACGTGGAACGATCGGCAGACGCCATATCGAGCTCCTCCCTCACGATTAACTTGAACATTTGTCCATTATCACCTAATGCAGCAAACTAAAGTCGAACATATCGGTTAGCGGAGGGACGAGAGAGATGTGAGGGCAAACGGAGACAGCACGGCAATGCTCCGGCCGTTCCAGCAAAACGTCTTGATTTGTAACAGGTAGACCAGGTTTTAGCAGCTAGATGTTACAGATCGAGATCTTTCGGCACCGCGTCCAGCCTTTGTCTCAATCTGTAACAGTTGGGTCGAATTTTGGCCGTTAGATGTTACAGATCGAGATATTCTCCAGCCCTGTCGTCAAACATCTAAATCTGTAACATGTAGACGGGTTTTCGGCCTCTAGATGTTACAGATTTAGATCTTTTAGCGGCAGCCAACCTTTTGTCTCGATCTGTAACAGTTACGAGGCCAAACGGCCCCTTGTTGTTACAGATCGAGACAAACTCGTCCGGAACAACCACATCCGCGTTAGTCGTATCCCTCAGCGCCCATACCACTGACGCTTCCATCCCTCAGCCAAATCGGCCCGCTGCGAAATACCCGCCAGCCTCATCTTTTCAGCCAGCTTCCCCGGGTTCTTGAGCTCATCAAACGTGAACCTCAGCACCTTGCGCCCGAGCATTGTCAGATGAGATTCTCGCTGACGCTCTGCTACGAACGGGTCGACCGACTCCCGATCCCCACCATCCTGCAGGGTATACTTTCCTCTTCCGTCGAGCTCGCCAATCACGCACGTCCCGTCCTCGAGCCTCCAGAAATAATCGACCCGAAACACCTGGCTCGAATCGAGCGGATCGCGAAACTCCACCTGCAACTCTGGCACCGGAAAACCGTATGCAATAAAGAACGCTCGGAACCGAGACTCGCCACCGTTTTCGGACAGCCCGTCCGCATGCGACGCAATCACCTGAGCTCTGCGATACCCGCGTCTGCCCTCGCAATCGGCCTGGAGCCGTTCGCAGAGGTCGTCGCGCGATATGCCCTTCGCCCGCAGCGCAGAATCGGCAATCGCCAGACCATATGAAAACGGCGCACGCAGCAGACAATCCTCCACCGTGCGCCAAAACGGCGTCACTCGCACGCCGTCGACGCGCTCAAGCGCACCCGCCGCCTGCGGACGCAGCAGCCTATATCCCGTACTCAACGCCACCGAACAACCCGTCTTGACCAAGTAACGCGGCCCGAGCAGATCATTCGGCACCTCCAGACCCCATATCAGCGCGGCGTCATACCCCCAAAACGCCCAATCGGGATGAAACTCCGCAAGCCCCTTGATGGTCCACCGAGCCCGCTCCGGCGGCGTCAACGCATCCCATTCATGCTGAAAACAGAATAGGTGCGATTCGGGCTCCGCAATATCGTCTGTGCCCACATGGCGCCGCAGCCACATGAGCTCGGCATTGTCGTGCGTCGCAAGCAGCACGCCTTGTTCAGCCGCCTCCGTGAGCCTGGCAAGCATCCTATTCCGCGCCAAGCTGCTACGTGCTGCATGTTTGTGTTTGAAAACGGTATTAGACACTTTCATCACCACCACGTCAGACAAATGGACCATCGTCACCGTTGCCTCCGCTGACAAATGTCTTGATCTGTAACAGGAAGACAGTCTTTGAGCCTCTAGTTGTTACAGATTTAGATTGTTCGGCACCGCGGCCAACCTTTGTCTCGATCTGTAACAGTTAGGTCGAATTTTGGCCTGTAGATGTTACAGATTGAGACATTTCCCCAGATAGGCGCCAAACATCTCGATCTGTAACAGTTAGGCGTTCTCCAGACCCCTAAACGTTACAGATTTAGACAAACCAGCAACGCCCAAGCATTCGTCTCGATCTGTAACGGGTAGACCGGTTTTTTGTCCCTAAACGTTACAGACCGAGACAAATAGACGGGCGGCGCTGCGAAGGCCCATCCCCTACTCCCATTCCTGATTGTAGATGTTGAGTGACTTTACGTAGCGCCCCTGGGCGCCCATGATGTCGCGAACCAGCCGTAAGAAGAAGCTGATACACGAGGTATCGAAGCCATCTTCTAGGTCCTCAGGATGCACGGCGCCAGGCCCGTCGACCGCCGTATCGCTCAGGCGCGCAATGTCGTAGAGGTAGAGCTGCCCCGCCGTCAGCCAGACATCGTCGACGCACGCGAGGCGCACCGCAATCGCGCCATCGCGCCAGTGCTCCTTTTGCACGATATGCGGATCGTAGACGTCAAAGCGACGGTCGGTACGCGTGTCACGCAGCGCGACCATACCGGTCGCGGGATCCTTATCCAAAATGCCAAAGCGAGAGAAATAGTGCGTGTCGCGCACCTGCTCGAGCCGTCTGAGCGAGACAGGCGAAAGCGACGCCGGCGGCTCGTCAACATACAGCTCAAGCAGCGTCTTGCCATGGTAATAGGGACGCTCGAACAGCAGCCAATCGGTAAATGCCATGTTATAGGCCATGATTTCATTTTGCGAGGGCTCCTCGCAATAGCTGAGCCATGGATCGACTATCACTTCGAACTGTGTACGCGCCGCCTCCAAAAACTGAAACTTGCGCAGCATCCAAAACTGGGCCATGCCGGCAATATCGTCACCGACGGCCTCGGCCAGACGTCCCCGGTCCAAAACATGATCAGCCATGGCATCCTCCTCAAACTGATAAACCTCAATTTGAGCTTACGAGGAGGGCGGGTGGTCGCCGCCATCACGGGCGAAATGGGCATCGGGCTGCAAACCAGATGCTGACCAAGCACTTGACGGGATACTTGCAGATTATACAAATTGCCACAAAATCGCGGGTAGAACTAGACGATTCACCCGCGCCGCTGTCCGCAAACAACTAAAGCCGCCACATAAACAGCAGAGCGCAACGAGCGCAAACGCCAACGGGTAGGCAGCCAAACGTCGGCAAACGAGCAAAAAACTCGCAAACCCGCAAGGAGTGTCCCCGGATGCCGGCACGTAAGGAACGTCCCCAGCTGCCGGCACTTGGGGACGTTCCTTATATGCCGGCCGTTGGGAACAGCCCTTGCCGATTCGATTGTTGAGTAACTCCGTGATTGTCTTACAGCCCCAGCGCCTCGGCGACCTCGGCTGCGCAGGCGAGGGCATCGGCCATGGCACTCACCACGAGCGAGCTGCCGTTGCGGGCATCGCCGGCCACATACACCGGCGCGGCATCCGCGGCAACGCCATCCACGCGAGCCGCAAGATGCGAGTCCTCGGAGGCCATCACGGGCAACGGACGGCCCGCCGTGGCAATAGGCACGTCAACAGCGTCGAACACGCCGTGCTCCGGACCCGTAAAGCCACAGGCGATCAGCACCAGCTGGGCCGGCACCTCGTGCTCGGAGCCCGCAATGCGCTCGGGCTTGCCGGCCGACCAGTCCAGATCGACCACGCGCAGGCCCGCGGCAGCGCCCTTCTTGTCCAGCAGCACCTCGAGCGTATCCACGCCCCAGGCACGCATCTCGCCGCCCATGGCAGCGATAGCCTCCTGCTGACCGTAGTCGGTCTTCTTAACGTTGGGCCACTGTGGCCAGGGGTTGCTCGCCGCACGCTTATCGGGTGCGGACGGCAAGAACTCAAACTGACGCACACTGCGTGCACCCTGGCGCACCGCGGTACCCACGCAGTCGTTGCCGGTATCGCCGCCGCCAATGACCACAACGTCCAGGCCGCGCGCGTTCACCGCGGGCTCACCGCCATCGAGCACCGAGACGGTCGAAGCCGTCAGGTAGTCCACGGCATACACCACGCCCGGGGCATCCACATTCGTAGCCAAAAGACCGCGGGGCGTACGAGCACCGGCAGCCACCACAACGGCGTCAAAACCATTGAGCTTGGCCGCCACCGCAGGGTTCGTAACGTCAGTACCCAGCTCAAAGACAATGCCCAGCTCGCGCATGAGCGCCACGCGGCGCTCGACCACGGACTTCTCGAGCTTCATGTTGGGAATGCCGTACATGAGCAGACCGCCTGGGCGGTCGTCGCGCTCAAACACCGTCACGCGGGCACCGCGACGCGCAAGTTCCCATGCAGCCACCAGGCCAGCCGGGCCAGAACCAACCACGGCGACCGAGGGCGCGTCCTCCCCTGCCGGCTCAAAGCGACGCGGGCCGCCGTTTGCCCATTCGTGGTCGCTGATCGCGCGCTCGTTATCGTGAATCGTTGTGGGCTGGCCGTCGACCGAACCCAGGTTGCACGCAGCCTCGCACAGTGCCGGGCACACGCGGCTCGTAAACTCGGGCATGGGCGAGGTGAGCGACAGGCGCTCGGCCGCCTCGTCCCAGCGACCGCGATACACCAGCTCGTTCCACTCGGGAATCAGGTTGTGCAGCGGACAGCCACTCGGACGCGCCTTGCCAAAGCTCGCACCCATCTGGCAAAACGCCACGCCGCACATCATGCAGCGGCTCGCCTGGGCGCGGCGCGCATCGTCGTCGAGCTCCACATACAGCGGATCGAAATCGCGGCTGCGCTCCTCCACGGGGCGCAGCTCGTGGGTCACGCGATCGATATCAAGAAAAGCACCGGGCTTACCCATGGCACTTACGCCTCCTTCTTGGTCGAAGCAACAGAGCTGACAGCCACGGGCGCAGTGCCCGCTGCACCGCCCGCGACATCAAAGCGAGCGACATCCGCGGCGCTCGCGCGGCCGGTCACGATGTCAAACGCCAACTCCTCGGCCTGCGCATGCGTCTTGCCCACGGCCTCGGCCGCAGCGACAATCGCCAGCACGCGCTCGTACTCGGTCGGAATGACCTTCACAAAGTGCTTACTCATCGAGTCGAAGCTGTAGAGCAGCTTAATGCCGCGCGGGCTCTGCGTCGCGTCCACGTGCTCCTGGATGAGCGCGCGAATCTGCGCCAGCTCGCCAGCCGTCGGGGCCTTGAGTTCCACGCTCTCGTGGTTCACACGGGCTTCGAGCGTGCCGTACTGGTCAAAGACATAGGCCACGCCACCCGTCATACCGGCGGCGAAGTTCTGCCCGACCTCGCCCAAGATGAGCGCCAAGCCGCCCGTCATGTACTCGCAGCCATGGTTGCCGCAGCCCTCGACCACCACAGTGGCACCGGAGTTACGCACGCCAAAGCGCTGGCCTGCCAGGCCGTTAATAAAGCCGCGTCCGCTCGTGGCACCAAAGAACGCCACGTTGCCCACGATGATGTTCTCGTCGAACTTGTAGGTCGCATGCGGGTTGGGGCGCACCGACACCTCGCCGCCCGAAAGGCCCTTGCCAAAGTAGTCGTTGGCGTCGCCGCACACGTTGAGCGTAATGCCGCGCGGCAGAAAGGCGCCAAAGCTCTGACCGGCCGAACCATCGCAATCGATGGTGATGGAGCCGGCGGGCAGGCCCTCGGGATGCGCCTTGGTCACCGCATTGCCCAGGATGGTGCCCACGCAACGGTTGACGTTGGCGATATCGGCGCGGAACCGAATCGGGCGCAGGTGCGCACGGGCATCGGCCGTATAGGGCACAAACAACGTGGAGTCGAGCGTCTTGTCGAGCTCGCTGTCCGCAGCCATCTGCGGCAGGAAGTGGCGACCGTCGGCGCCCGGGATATGGGCACCGAACTCGCAGGTCGCGCTCGCCAGCACGGGCGACAGATCAAGCAGGTTGGCCTTGCGGTTGCCCGGTACCTCGATCTGGCGCAGGCACTCGGGATGGCCGACCATCTCGTCGACGGTGCGGAAGCCCAGGCTCGCCATGACCTCACGCAGCTGCTCGGCAACAAAGAGCATAAAGTGCTCAACGTGCTCGGGCTTGCCGCGGAAGCCGCGACGCAGGCGACAGTTTTGCGTGGCGATGCCGGCCGGGCAGGTATCCTGCTGGCAGTCGCGCTGCATGAGGCAGCCCATGGAGATGAGCGGCATGGTCGCAAAGCCAAACTCCTCGGCGCCCAGCAGGCAGGCGACGGCAACATCGGTGCCATCCATGAGCTTGCCGTCGGCCTCGAGCACCACGCGGGAGCGCAGGCCGTTTTGCAGCAACGTCTGCTGAGCCTCGGCAAGGCCGAGCTCCAGCGGCAGGCCGGCGTGCCAAATGGAATCGCGCGCCGCGGCACCCGAGCCGCCATTGTGGCCGCTGATCAAGATCTTGTCGGCGGCACCCTTGGCCACACCGGTGGCGATGGTGCCGACGCCGGCCTCGCTGACCAGCTTGACCGACACGCGCGCACCGGGGTTGGCGTTCTTAAGATCAAAGATCAGCTCTGCCAGGTCCTCGATGGAGTAGATGTCGTGGTGCGGCGGAGGCGAGATCAGGCCGATGCCGGGCGTGGACTGACGGACCTCGGCGATCCAGGGGTAGACCTTCTTACCGGGCAGGTGGCCACCCTCGCCGGGCTTGGCGCCCTGGGCCATCTTGATCTGAATCTCGAAGGCGCTGCACAGGTAGCGGCTCGTTACGCCAAAGCGCGCACTTGCCACCTGCTTGATGGCGGAGTTCTTGGAGTCACCGTTAGCCAGCGGGGTCTCGCGACGCGGATCCTCGCCGCCCTCGCCCGAGTTAGAGCGTCCATGCAGGCGGTTCATGGCGATGGCCATGCACTCGTGCGCCTCTTTGCTGATAGAACCGTACGACATGGCACCGGTGTTAAAGCGGCGGACGATGTTGCGCGCGGGCTCCACCTCGTCGAGCGAAACCGGCGTGCGGCCGTTGGCATTAAAGTCGAGCAAGTCACGCAGGCGCACGGCACGGCCGGTGCGGTGCAGGCGGGCGCTGTACTCCTTAAAGGTATCGTAGCTGTCCTCACGACAGGCGGTCTGCAGTAAGTAGACAGTCTGCGGATCGATAAGGTGATCCTCGCCGCTGAGCGGGCGCCACTTGGTCAGACCCAGCGTGGGCAGCTGATCGGGAGCCGGGCTCTTAAGGATAGCGAGCGCGGCGTCGTAGCGCTCGTTTTGCTCGCGCTCAACATCCTCGACACCCATACCGCCCACACGGCTCACCGTGCCGGCGAAGTACGCGTTGACGAACTCCGGCGTAAAGCCCACGGCCTCGAAGATCTGCGCCGAATGGTAGCTCTGCACCGTGGAGATGCCCATCTTGGACATGATGGAAACGATGCCGGCGGTCGCAGCCTTATTGTAGTTGGCGATGCCCTGCTCGGCTGTCACGTCCAGATCGCCGTGCGCCGCCAAGTCGCGAATGCACGCATGCGCGTTGTACGGATAGATGCCGCTCGCGGAGTAGCCCACCAGCGCCGCAAAGTCGTGCGGAGACACGGCGTCGCCACACTCCACCACGATGTCGGCAAAGGTACGCACGCCGGCGCGGATCAGGTGGTTGTGCACGCAGCCCACGGCGAGCAGCGACGGCACGGGTACCTCGTCCGCTCCGGCGCGATCGCTCAACACCACGATGTTCACGCCGTCGCGGACCGCAGCCTCAACGTCCTCTGCAAGCTGCTTGAGCGCAGCCTGCAGCGCGCCCTCGCCGGCATCGCGGCGGTAAACGGCACGGAAACGGCGGGTCTTAAAGCCAACACGGTCAATCGCGCAAATGCGGTCGAACTCCTCCTCGCTCAGCAGCGGGCGCTCCAGACGCACCAGTTGGCAGGCCGTACGAGAGTCCTCGAGCAGGTTGCCGTGGTTGCCCAGGTAGAGCGTGGTCGAGGTGACCATATGCTCGCGCAGGGCGTCGATCGGCGGGTTCGTGACCTGGGCGAACAGTTGATAGAAGTAGTCAAAGAACGAGCGCGTCTTCTTGGACAGGCAGGCCAGCGGCGCATCGATACCCATCGAGGCGAGCGGGGCCTTGCCCTGCTGGGCCATGGGGCGCACGACCTCGTCAACATCATCCCAGTGGTAGCCGAGCTTGGCCATACGCACGGCGGCAGGCACCTCGGCATCCTCGGCGGGCGTTGCCGCGGCGGGCTTGTCGAGCGCGTCAACGGTCAGCGTCTCTTCGGCAATCCAATCGCGGTAGGGCTTTTCCTTGGCATAGCGGGCGCGCAGCTCATCATTGTAGATCACACGGCCGCGGGCAAAATCGACCTCGAGCATCTGGCCCGGTCCCAAACAACCGCTTGTCAGGATATTCTCGGGGCGCACCTCGATGGTGCCCACCTCGCTTGCCAGCATAAAGCGGCCGTCGCGCGTCACGTAGTAGCGAGCCGGGCGCAGGCCGTTGCGGTCGAGGGCGGCACCCAGCGTACGGCCGTCGGTAAAGGCGATGGCCGCCGGGCCGTCCCAGGGCTCCATGAGCATGGACTGGTAGGCATCGTAGGCGCGACGCTCCTCGCTCAGGTTGTCGTTGTGGTCCCACGGCTCGGGCAGCAACATGGACGCGGCACGCGTGAGCGGACGGCCGTTCATGACCAAAAACTCGAGTACATTATCCAGAATCGCGGAGTCGGAACCCTCGCGGTTGATGATGGGCATCACACGCTCAAGATCATGCTGCAGCACGGGACTGTACAGGTTAGGTTCGCGGGCGCGAATCCAGTTGACGTTGCCCTTGAGGGTGTTGATCTCGCCGTTGTGGATAATAAAGCGGTTGGGATGTGCGCGCTCCCAGCTAGGTGTGGTGTTGGTGGAGTAGCGCGAGTGGACGAGCGCCACGGCCGTCTTGACGGCGGCGTCGTTGAGATCGATAAAGAAGCGGCGCATCTGCGTGGCGACCAGCATGCCCTTGTACACGATGGTGCGCGAGCTCATGGAGCACACATAGAAGATCTTGTCGCGCAGGGCAAACTCGGCGTCGGCCTTCTTTTCGATGGTACGGCGGCACACGTACAGGCGACGCTCAAAGGCATCGCCGGCGGGCGTGTCGTCCGGACGGCCCAGGAAGGCCTGCAGGATGGTGGGCATGCAGGCGCGGGCCGTCTCGCCCAGATCGTGAGGGTCGACCGGCACCTCGCGCCAAAAGAGCAGCGGCACGCCGGCCTCGGCACAGCCTTCCTCAAACACGCGGCGGGCATCCTCTACGCCCTTGTCGTCCTGCGGGAAGAACAGCATGGCCACGCCATAGTCGCCCTCTGCCGGCAGAATCTGGCCGCACTTTTGAGCCTCTTTGCGGAAAAAGTGATGCGGAACCTGGAACAGGATGCCGGCGCCGTCGCCGGTATTCTTCTCGAGTCCCGTGCCACCGCGGTGCTCCAAGTTGACCAGAATGGACAGCGCATCGTCCAGAATCTGGTGGTGGCGCTCACCGTTGATATCGGCAAGAGCGCCGATGCCACATGCATCGTGGTCGAATTCGGGGCGATAAAGGCCCTGCTGCTGAGCGGAATCTGCCTGCATCGCGATCCTCCCCTAGATATTTAGACAGTCAGTTGAATAGGCATACTAGAAGCATCGCCGACCCATTGTGTTTCCCGCCCGTTTCGAAACAATTGCGTAACGCACGCCCTACGAGTGGACACCGCCGACCTCAAGGGCAAGAACAAGGGCCCCAGGTTCGGCCTGTAAGCTCACCGCTTCAAACATCTCAATCTGTAACAGGAAGACCCAATTTCGACGACTAACTGTTACAGATTGAGATGTTCTCGAGAGACGGTTACGAATGTCTCAATCTGTAACACGAGGGGCCGGTTTTGGCGGTCAGCTGTTACGGATCGAGATTATCCATAGGACCATTTCTTCCTGTCTCGATCTGTAACACCTAGGCCCAATTTCCATCCCTAGTTGTTACAGATCAAGACATTTCGGCAACCCCCTTTTACCATCCTATTCAAATACAACAATTTTGTTAGTCATGGTCAGATTTCGAGCCTAAAACGGGTATCCTTTGCGGCGTCAAACAAACGGCACGCAGGAGTGCACCATGATCGACCATCTCAAACATCACTTTGGCTCCCCGCGCACCGGCGGCCACGGCGGACTCGACATCGCACGGCATATCGGCCCCGGGCTGCTCGTGACCGTCGGCTTTATCGACCCGGGCAATTGGGCCTCCAATATGGCCGCCGGCTCGCAGTTTGGCTACGCGCTGCTGTGGATCGTCACGCTGTCCACGATCATGCTCATCGTGCTGCAACACAACGCGGCTCACTTGGGCATCGCCACGGGCATGTGTCTTGCCGAGGCCACGACGCGCCACCTGCCCCGCCTCGTCGGGCGTGCGATACTCGGCAGCGCGTATCTAGCCACGGTCGCCACCGCCATGGCCGAAGTCCTGGGCGGTGCGATCGCACTTCAAATGCTCTTTGGCCTGCCCGTACGTGCCGGCTGCATCATCGTGGCGGCGGCATCGATTGTCATGCTCATGACAAGCTCCTACAAACGCGCCGAACGCTGGATCATCGCCTTCGTGGGCGTGGTGGGACTTTCGTTTTTAGCCGAGCTTCTGCTGGTCAAGGTCGACTGGCCGCAAGCCGCCACAAGCTGGATTACACCCAGTATGCCCACCGGCTCAGTCGCGATTATCGTAAGTGTCCTAGGCGCGGTCGTTATGCCCCACAACCTCTTCCTGCACTCCGAGGTCATCCAATCCATGCACTTCGAAGGCCAAGGCGAGCAGGTTATCGAAGAACGCCTGCACTACGAGCTCTTCGACACGCTCTTTTCGATGGGTGTGGGCTGGGCAATCAACTCGGCCATGGTCATCCTGGCCGCAACGACCTTCTTTGCGCACGGCATTGTCGTAGACGACCTCGCCGTCGCAGCGGCCACGCTCTCCCCCATTCTGGGCCCGGCAAGCTCGACCATCTTTGCGGTGGCACTGCTGTTTGCGGGCATATCGAGTAGCGTGACGGCGGGCATGGCGGCGGGCACCATCACCGCGGGCATATTCGACGAGGAATACGACATCCACGACCGACATTCCTCGATCGGAGTGGCGGCCTGTTTCGTCGGCGCAGTGGCGGCGTGCCTGATCGTCCCGAATCCTTTTGAGGGTCTCATTTGGAGTCAGGCACTGTTGTCGCTTCAGCTGCCGATTACGGTCTTTGTGCTCATACGACTCACCAGCTCGCCCCGCGTCATGGGCAAATACGCCAACTCGCGCCCGCTCAACGCGTTGCTCGTAGGGATCGGTGTCATCGTGACGATTCTCGACATCGTGCTGCTAACGGGGATGTAATGGGATGGCGTGACTGTCCAGATATAACGTCTCAATCTGTAACACATGAGGCCGCTTTGAGCCCTTAGATGTTACAGATTGAGATTTTCTGAGAGATAGTTTCAGTTTGTCTCGATCTGTAACAAGTGGACCCAATTTCCGCGCCCAGATGTTACAGATCGAGATATTTCTTCAGCCCCAACCTTTTGTCTCGATCTGTAACAAGTAGAGGGGTTTTACGTGCCTAAATGTTATAGATTGAGATTTTGAGAATGATGGTTTTGGTTTGTCTCGTTCTGTAACAGGAAGACCCGTTTTGAGCCGTTAGATGTTGCAGGTTAAAACAAAAGGTCGGCCGGACTCACAACAGACAGGATCGGCTAATAGCAGCCGTGATCCCTTGGGGACGGAGGAAAAGGGCCCCGGCCGGGATATCCGACCGGGGCCCTTGGACAGAGCTACATGTTGCTGCAAGTCGTGTTTCTACGAACTACTCCTCGACGAGCTCAAACTGATCGGGACCGACGCCACACACCGGGCACACGTAATCCTCGGGCAGTTCGGGCGTGTCGACCTCTACCTCGTAACCGCAAACGGTGCACACGAACTTGTACGTCTTCTTTTCCTCGGCCATGATGTTCTCCTCTCGAACGTGGCTGCTGGTGTACTTTGCTTAATTAGTATATATTCTTAATAATATAATGCAAGCGGTTTTACCGCATTTCTACCCTTGGTACGAAGACGCCTTGGGCGGCGTCTTGCCCTTCAGGACCTTATGGTAGTAATCGTAGGTGAGCGGCGTCTCGTCGCTCAGGCGCTCGGCATCCTCGACCTCGCCGATAAACAGTAGATGCGTGCCCACATCCACTGTGTCGATCAAACGGCAGCTAAACAAGGCTGCCGCATGCTCGGGAACATAGGGCATGCCCAGTGCGGTCTCGCGCGTCTCGTACTTGGCAAATTTGTCATAGTTGCTGCTGGTACGGAATCCAAAGTTACCAATGTAGGGCATATCGGCCGTCTGATCGATCACGGTCAGCGCAAAGGCCTTGGCAGACGAGATAACGCCAGACGTGACATTTTCCTTGTTCACGGCAACCGAAATGCGCGGCGGCGTGGACGTCACCTGCACTGCGGTGTTGATAATACAGCCGGCGCGCGATCCATCTGCCGCGGCACTCACCACATACAGCCCGCACGGCATCGTAAAGAACGCAGCTTTATCCAAAACGATCACTCCCCTAACTCGGAATTGAGCCTTGCAGACGTATATACCCACAATGAGACATATGTGTCAGAACGGTAAGAAAAATGAGCCACACGCAGTTGCGGTGAAAAAGTCCCTGTTTAAGCCTGGATACCCAACAAACAGGAACTATTCCACCGCAACTTGCGAGGAGCAGACCGGGAGTACGACAACAGTGATGGATGAACATCCCCGCCCGCCCGGATATCAACCCTTAGCGATTACGCTCCTTAAGCGCGCGATCGATTTCGCGCTGAACGTCACGTTTGGCCATGTCCTCGCGTTTGTCGTAGAGCTTTTTGCCACGGCCCAGGCCCAACAGCAGCTTAACGCGACCATCGGTATTAAAGTAGAGCTCGAGCGGCACCAGTGCATAGCCGCGGTTGCGCAGTTTGCCGTCAAGAAAATCAATCTCCTTGCGATGCAGCAGCAGACGGCGCCGGCGATCGGGATCACGGTTCCACACGCCACCGTGACTATAGGGATGGATGTGCAAACCCACCAGCCAGCACTCGCCGCCGCGAATCAGCGCAAAAGTATCGGTAATCTGACAGGCGCGCTCGCGAATCGACTTGACCTCGGTACCGCTCAACTCAATGCCGCACTCAAAGGTCTCGTCGATAAAGTATTCGTGATGCGCCGAACGATTCTTGGAGATGAGCTTGCGCTCGCGCTTACTGGGCATCGCCGGCCTCCTCGGCGTCATCGGCTTTCCCGCTCGCGGCCTCGCGTTTGGCCTTGCGCTCGGCGTTGAGCTCGGCATCGCTTTCGCGCACCAGCTTAATGATCGCCGCGCATGCCTCCTCGCCCACCAGGTCGCGGGCACGGACCGTCAGGCGTGTAGCCTCCTGCTTGTCACCGTCGCCCGCAGCGTCGGTCGCACACATAATCAGACAAATGGCAATCTCGGCCGAAGGCGAGGTCGGTACGCCCTGCAACGCCAGCTCGCCCATCACATGCTCATCACTCTCGTCGGCGGCATCCGGATAGGTGGCATGGATCTTGCTGAGCAAGCGCGTCGTATGTGAATCGCCAGGGGCCAAGCGCAGCGCCAGACGTGCGCAACCCACGGCCGCCGAGACGTTCTCGGTCTCGGGCTCCAAAAAGTACTGGCCCAAGTTGGCGTAGGCGCGGGCGGCGCACCTGCCGTCACTCGCACGCTCCAGCACCGAAAACGAAAGCGAAGCCCACTCCTGCTTGTCCTCGAGCGCACGGAACAGCTCGGCCAGATCCAGTCGGTAGTTGCAGTTCATGGGGTCCCAGCGCACGGCCTGCATCAAGGCATTGCGAGCGCTCACATAATCCTGCTGACGGATGTAGGCAAACGCCATGTCGGAGTACAGGCGGTCAAACGGCACCTCGACCTGCACCAGCTCGCGTGGATCCTTTTCCACGCGGCGGTAGGCCAGGCGCTCAAACTTGCTATCGAAGCTAAAGTACTGGCGGTTCTCCTCCGTTTTGCACTCGGCATCGATATACTCCTCGGCGAGCTCCACCAAACGCTCCAGCAGCGGCGTCGCCGTGGCCAGGTCTCCCTGCGCCAGGTAATTCTCGGCATACGTAATGTCTTGTAGGCTGATGGGCAGGTCCATGGCAACTCCTCGGTCCAGGTGAAACGCGGCTCATTCCACACATGCGGTGTATACACAAAACCCGGGTCTCTTGCGAGGCCCGGGCATTCAATTTTTGGTAGCCCGTACCAGATTCGAACTGGTGATCTCCGCCTTGAGAGGGCGGCGTCCTAAACCGCTAGACGAACGGGCCATATGTAGCAAATGCAATGGCTGGGATGGAGGGAGTCGAACCCCCATTGACGGAACCAGAATCCGCTGTCCTGCCATTAGACGACATCCCAATGACTGCATCGCTGCGCTCGGCTGTGCCTTTGCGCAAGAAAGAAATATACGGGAAGCATCGCGATGACGCAAGTCTTTATTTTGACTTTTTTAAAATTGGCCTGATTTTAGCCAACCCGTGAAGGACCTGTGAAGCGACACATCTGCCCCTTATGGACAAAGGATGGCGAAGCGATACTTCGACAAGCACGCATAGCTCTTCGGCCCGCACGGGTGGCCGCGGTTCAAAAACTGACCGGAGCAAGCCTGTCAGCGAAAACTGTATCCCAAAATCGGCATCCAAAACGGGATACAGCTTCCCCGCAGTCGCTACAGCAATGCCTCGGTCCAAGCCGCTTCCCTAAAGCCGGGGATCGCAAAGTCGTCGCCCACCAGCAGCGGGCGCTTAACCAGCATGCCGTCAGTCGCCAGCAGCTCGCAGCATTCCTGGTCCGTCATACCCGCATCCAGGCGCGCTTTCAGACCAAGCTCTCGATATTTCATGCCCGACGAGTTAAAGAAGCGTCGCACCGGCAATCCCGACCGCGCAACCCACGCGGAAAGCTCCTCGGCTGTTGGGTTATCCGCTACGATATCGCGATCGATATACTCAACCCCGTGCTCATCCAGCCATGCCTTAGCCTTTTTACAGGTAGAGCACTTGGGATACTCAACAAATAGCACTGCCACAGGAATCTCCTCTTCGTAAAGACGCATGTCTGGGTAAGCGCCGAAGCGTCGATGGCGCGTATCGACAGTTGACATTGTAACCGGTTGCCATAAAGAGTATCCAACGATGCCGGTAGTATCTTGGGTATCCAGACACGTCTTGCATGGGCGCCGATGGGACGAGTGGCATAACGCGCCAACGCGGCCACCAGCAGCACCAGCACGATAGCGGTGACATCGCCCGCAGCATCGAAACCCAGGTCAATAATGTCGAAGTGCCTGCCGGGAACAAAAATCTTATGCACCCGGTCGCCAACCAAGTTTTTTCTGGTCAAACTAATGGATGAGCTTAAAGTCCAAGTGCCCGCGGGTCGTGTTGACACGCGAGACCTCGATGATCACGCGTTGCCCCAACTCAAAACGGCGCCCCGTGTCGGCACCCGTCAACGTGAGCGCGTCCTCGTCAAACTCGAACCACTCGCTTCCCAAACTCTTAATCGAGACCAAGCCCTCGACCTGTGTCAGGTCGA
Source organism: Collinsella sp. SGI.178 (assembly GCF_050313495.1). Lineage (NCBI taxonomy): Bacteria > Bacillati > Actinomycetota > Coriobacteriia > Coriobacteriales > Coriobacteriaceae > Collinsella > Collinsella sp. SGI.178. The sequence goes on from NZ_JBNPLM010000001.1 coordinate 85,240, forward strand.
GGCGCACAAAGAAGCCCATGCTGCTGACCCACGAAATGGTTCCGGCATAGCGCTCGCCCAGACGATCCTCGTAATACTGGGCAATCTTAATCTTTTGCGTCGCATGGCTGGCGGCGTCGGCCGCACGCTCGGCATCGCTGCATGCACGGCAAATCTGCGGCAAGATGCGCGGCAGCGACTCGCGACCCCTGCCGATCAGCCGCGGCGTGCGCACCAAGGCATCCTTGCCGCCCAGCTGCTCATACGCCAGCTGCAATTTGAGCACGCGATGGACAACAAGGTCCGGATAGCGTCGGATAGGGCTCGTAAAGTGGCAGTAGCACGGCGCGGCGAGCGCAAAGTGGCCCTCGTTGCGCGGCTTGTACAGCGCGCGCTGCATACTGCGCAATAGCAACGTGTTGACAAGCGGGGCATTTGCCGTGCCAGCGGCAGCGTCAACCGCCGCCTGCAGCTCATCGGGACTTCCCAGGGCAATGCCGGCCGCGCGGCGATCGTCGATGATACCCAGCTGCGCCAGCGCCACAGCGGCCCCGTGCAAGCTGTCGGGGCTGGGATCCTCATGCACGCGATAGCATGCCTCAATATCGCGGTCTGCCAGCCACTCGGCAACGCACTCGTTGGCAAGCAGCATAGCTTCCTCGATGAGCGACGTGGCACACGAGCGCTCGCGGGCCACGATCTGCACGGGAATGCCGTCCTCGTCCAGCAAAGCGCGAATCTCCGCCGTGTCAAAGTCGACCGAGCCGCGCGCACGGCGAATGCGACGGCGTCGCTCGGCAAGCTCGTTGGCAGCAACTAGGAAATCGCTCAGATCCACGTCGTAGTCGCGGGCAGTCTCTTCGCAAGTCAAACCGCGCTCAAGCGCCTCCTCGCGCGACGCCTCGGCTGCAGCAACATCCTCGGCGGCACCTTCCAACACGGAGTACTCCACCGCACCGGCACGCACCAGCAGTGCCTCGGCACCGTCATAGTCCATGCGCACGCGCGAGCGAATCACGCTAGGATACGGATCGTAGTGGCGGACGTGCCCCTGCGCATCGAGCTCGATGTCGACGGTAAACGCCAGGCGATCCTCGTCGGGGCGCAAGGAACACAGGTCATTCGACAGGCGCTCGGGCAACATGGGAAGCACGCGATCGGCAAGGTACACCGACGTCGTGCGATGGCGAGCCTCTAGGTCGATGTGTCCGTCCCAGGCCACATAATGCGATACATCGGCGATATGGACACCCAGCTTGTAGCCGCCCTGCGTCGTGCGCTCCAAAGAGATGGCGTCGTCAAAGTCGCGCGCGTCGACCGGATCGATCGTGATGATAAAACGGTCGCGCAGATCACGGCGAAGTGGGTCCTTAAGAGCTGTCGCCACGTCGAGCGATAGCTCCTCGGCCTCGGCAAGGGCGGTCTCGGGATAACTATCGGTATAGCCGTAACGAGCCATGACATATTGAACGCCCAAGTCGGGCGCATCGTCGCCGCCAATGCGGCGCTCAAGAGTCACGGTGCCCGATTCCAGGCGTGTCGGATAGGTCAAAATGCGTGCGACGACTGCATCGCCCGGATGCACGCCCAAACGCTCCGCCGAAGTATCCTCGGGCAAAATAAAGAAATCGGCCTTGAGACGCGAATCAAGCGGCTCGATCACACCGAGGGGGCCTGCCGTCTGATACGTGCCCACCACGCTTATGGCCGCGCGCTCGACAACGCCCTCGATCACGGCACGGCGATCGCCGCGCGGTCCGGTCTTAATGCTCACGGCCACGATGTCGCCGTCCATAATCTCGCGCTTGCCGCGACCCATAACCTTATAGTCGCCATTATCGGTGACAACATAGGCGCTGTGCTCATGGAGCTGCACACGGCCCGTCAGGCTGGGACGCCGCTCGCTACGCACCGGCGCGCGCTTGTTGCGAGCGCTACGCTTATGTTTGTTATTGCGCCCCATGGCGCCTCCTTACTATCTGTTGCGGGGCCCGCAGGCGCAACCGCATCATGTCAAAACACCGTGCAGGCCTAAACCGCACGCATCAAAGAGTCTACCCAATCAACAACGGGGCACGCACCTCGCGTCATGATCCCTATGTGACGGAGAAAATCGAATTATCGAGACAAGCCGAACTGCCGGTGAGCCCTTTTCCTCCGTCGCACGGGAATCAAAAAACGGGCCGCCCCAGAGCGGGACGGCCCGTTAGCAAAACTAATTCCAGCTGTGTCTACACGCGCAGGTAGCGACGCATGGCAATGGCGGAACCAAAGAGACCGATGATCACGCCGACCAGAATCAGTGCGGCATACGTCACCAGGTAGTATTGCATCGGCAGCGCAAACGACATCCAGCCAATGCTCTCCTGAAGACGCGGAACCAACAGGTTGCGAAGCAGCTCCAAAACACCGATGGAAAGCAGCGAGCCCAAAACGGCCTGCAGCACGCCCTCGGTGATAAACGGACCGCGAATAAAGCCATTGCTGGCGCCCACCAAGCGCATGATAGCAATCTCGCGGCGGCGAGCCGTAATCGACAGGCGAATCGTGTTGTTGATAAAGATGAACGCGATAAACGTCAGCAAACCAACAAGCACAACGGCAGCGATGCGGATGTAGTTCGTCACCTGGAACAGGCGGCTCACTTCCTCCTGACCGTACAGAACGCTCGCATCGACGTCACCGTCATCCGCGATCTTCTGGAAATCGGAGTTCTTCTTGAGCTTCTTGGCCGTGCTCTCGACCTGGGACGGATCGTCCATCTCGATCGCGAACGAAGCAGGCAGCGGATTCTGGCCATCAAGTGCGCTCAGAGTGGCGTCGGCGTTACCCGACATCTTGCTCGTGTACTCGGCCAGCGCGTCGTCCTTGTCCTTATAGGTCACGGACTTAACGTTGTTCCACGTCTTGAGCTCACTCTCGAAAGCCTGGACGTCGGCCTGGTCGGCGTCATCGCTAATAAACGCGTTGATAACAACCTGGTCCTCAACGGTGCCGATCACGGAGTTCAGCATCGCGGAACCCATGATGAACAGGCCGATGATAAACAGCGAAAGGAAAATCGTGATGACGGCGCCGAGCGAGGTGGTCCAGTTACGGAAGAAGTGGCTCATTGCCTCTTTGAGCGAATAGCCCACGTTAGTTGGTGCCATAGTTGCCGTAACCTCCCCTCTCCTGGTCGCGGATTACGTGGCCGCCCTCGAGGGCGATCACGCGACGATGCATACTATCGACCATCTCGCGATCGTGGGTAGCCACGATCACGGTCGTGCCGGTGCGGTTAATGCGCTCGAGCAGCTTCATGATGCCGAGCGAAATTGCCGGGTCGAGGTTGCCCGTTGGCTCGTCGCAAATCAGCAGCGGCGGACGGTTGACCATGGCGCGGGCGACGGCCACGCGCTGTTGCTCGCCGCCGGAAAGCTGATCGGGCAGCGAGTCCATCTGATCGGCCAAACCGACCAGACGCAGTACCTCGGGCACCTGGCTGCGAATGACGCCCTTGGGCTTGCCTATGCACTGCAGGGCAAACGCCACGTTTTCATAGGCGGTCTTTTGCGGCAGAAGCTTAAAGTCCTGGAACACGGCGCCAATCTGGCGGCGCAGGAAGGGAACCTTGCGGTTCTTGATTTTCATGAGATCCTGACCGGCGACCAAAATGCGACCGCTCGTAGGCCTGACATCACGGTTGAGCGTGGAAAGCAGCGTGGTCTTACCCGATCCGGAATGACCGACCAAGAAGACGAACTCACCCGGATAGATCTCGATGTTGATGTCGTCGAGTGCGGGCTTGTTGGGCTGTGCCGGGTAGATCTTGGTGACATGTTCCATCAGAATGACGGGCTCGACACCGGCCTGCTTGGCCATCTTCTTGCGACTTGCCTGCGGATCGATAGGCGCGAACACCGACGTAAAATCGGGGTTGTTGAGCGCGTTGTCAAGACTTGCGACCTCGGCAGCCTGATCATTCTCGACCATGGGCGCAGCGGGCTGCGTAGGATCGGGAATGCCGGCAAAGAGGCCGGACTGCGCCGGCTGCGGCACGGGCGTAGCAGGAACCATGGGATCGGGAATGCCCGCCATGGTCGGCTGAGGCTCGGCTGACGTCTGAGGCTGGTTCACGCGAGCAGTCACCTTTTGGACGGGCTCAAAGCCCGCAGCGGCAGAAAGCTCGACATCGCTGGTGGGATTGTAGGCAAAGGGATCGGATGCCGGCCGTGCCTGATCTGCCGGCTGTGCGGGGGCCTGGGCAATATGCTGGCCCTCTGAATCCGGAGTGGCGAAACGTGTGCCCGGGACACCTTGCCGTGTCTTGGGGGCCTCATCGCCCGCACCGGAGGTACGGAAGTGGTTACCCACTGGTGCTCCTTATCATCGTGCGTTTAAACTACATGAGCGCTTTGTATTTTAGCAGCATTAGCTTCACTGCACATAAGAAGCATGGCAGGGTTTTGGTCTCACCGGCCGCGCACAGGGCTACCTCCCAAATCGTCCTCGGACATGTCGGAGTCCCCGCTGCGCGCTTCGCGCTGCGGGGACTCCTCCGTCCTGCGGAATGATTTGGGAGGTAGCCCTGTGCGCGGCCTGCGGCTACTAAGGAGTCGCCGCGTTTTTCTTGGGGTGCTGCATATACAAAGTTGGAAGGGCTGAGTTGCACTTTGTTGGTCTGGGTCCGCTTCCCGGAGGAAGCCCTTGCTTGGTGCGGGCCTGATTTGTTTGTTGCCGACAAAAACAGGGGCGCCCTCTTTGGGGGCGCCCCTGTTCTGGCTTGCTTACGGTTGCTAAAGCGATACTTTGCCTCGTCTTGCCCTAGGCCAAGAACTCCTTGGTGGTTGCCACGATGTTGGCGGCATCCAGGCCGTACTTGTGCAGGAGCTCGGCGCCCGGGCCGGACTCGCCAAAGGTATCGTTGACGCCAATCTTCTTGAGCGGCGTCGGGCACTGCTCGCAGAGCACGTCGGCAACGGCGCTGCCCAGGCCGCCGATCACGGAGTGCTCCTCGACGGTCACGACGTGGCCGGTCTTGGCGGCGCTCTTGACGATCAGATCGGCGTCGATGGGCTTAATGGTGTGCATGTTGATGACCTCGGCGTCGATGCCCTCGGCAGCGAGCTGCTCGGCAGCCTCGAGAGCCTCGCCAACCATCAGGCCGCAGGCGATGATGGTCACATCGGCGCCCTCGCGCATGACGATGCCGCGGCCCAGCTCGAACTTGTAGGTCTCGGGGTCGTTGATGACCGGCGAGGCCAAACGGGCAAAGCGCATGTACACGGGGCCGTCGCACTCGTAGGCGGCGCGGACCACGGCGCGGGCCTCCACGTCGTCGGCCGGGACAATCACGGTCATGCCAGGGATAACACGCATAAGGGCGATATCCTCGCAGCACTGGTGCGTGGCACCGTCCTCGCCCACCGAAATACCGGCGTGCGTGGCGCCGATCTTGACGTTGAGGTGCGGATAGCCGATGGAGTTACGGACCTGCTCAAAAGCGCGGCCGGCGGCAAACATGGCAAAGGTGCTCGCGAAGGCAGTACGACCGGTGGTCGCGATACCGGCGGCGACACCCATCAGGTTGCTCTCGGCAATGCCCACATCAAAGAAGCGGTCGGGGCAGGCGGCCTTAAACTTACCGGTCTGCGTGGCGGCGGCCAGGTCGGCGTCGAGGACCACAAAGTCGTCGTGCTCGGCAGCGAGCTCAACGAGGGCCTCGCCGTAGCTTACACGCGTGGCGATTTTCTTGACGTCTGCCATCCTAGAGCTCCTCTCCGGCGGCCGTGAGCTCTGCCATGGCCTGCTCAAACTGTTCATCGTTGGGGGCCTTGCCGTGCCAACCAACCTGGTTCTCCATAAAGGAAACGCCCTTGCCCTTCATGGTCTCGGCGATAATGGCGGTAGGCTGACCCTTGGTGGCGCGAGCCTCGGCAAAGGCGGCGCGAATCTGACCGAAGTCGTTGCCGTCGGCGAGCTCCACCACGTGGAACTTAAAGGCGCGGAACTTGTCGGCGAGCGGCATGGGATCGTTGACCTCCTCGACGGGACCGTCAATCTGCAGGCCGTTGTGGTCAACGATCACGCAGAGGTTGTCGAGCTGCTGATTGCCGGCAAACATGGCGGCCTCCCAGACCTGGCCCTCCTCGCTCTCGCCGTCGCCCAGCAGGGCGTACGTGCGGTAAGTATCGCCCCAGTGCTTGGCGGCGACGGCCATGCCCACGGCGGCGGAGATGCCCTGGCCCAGCGAGCCGGTGGACATGTCGACGCCCGGGGTGTCGTTCATGTTGGGGTGGCCCTGCAGGTGGCTGCCGATATGGCGCAGCGTCTCGAGGTCCTCCTTGGGGAAGAATCCGCGCTCGGCGAGCACGGCGTACAGACCCGGAGCGCAATGGCCCTTGGAGAGCACAAAGCGGTCGCGGTCGGCCTTGCGAGGATCGGCCGGGTCGACATTCATTTCCTCAAAGTACAGATAAGTCATGATGTCGGCAGAGCCGAGCGAACCGCCCGGATGGCCGGACTTGGCAGCGTGCACGCCGGTGACGATGCCCTTCCTTACCTCATTGGCAACCTTTTTGAGCTCTTCGTCGCTCATTGTGCCTTCCTTTCATCCTCTTTAGACAAGATGCGCACGGCGCAGAAGGTAATCCCAACCCAGCCGCAATGCACGTGCGCCATTCATTATGCTGGAAACTGAAGGCTTTACCAGAGTTTTTATCATTATTTGAATAATTTAGCTGGCAGACCCGCTGATGAATCGGTTTATCAATGTGAACGTCTTTTGGATGGAGCGCAGTCTGCCCTACGCGTTAATGTCCTTGAACCCCTCGCCGAAGGCTTCCGTAACGTCGGCGACCGTCACGATAGCTTGAGGATCGCGCTCACGCACGATGGTCTTGAGTGTATTGAGCTCGCGGCGGCTAACGATCACCATAATCACCGGCTTCTCAGCGCCCGAATACATACCGGTCGCTTTTAATTTAGTGCAGCCGCGACCCAGGCCATACATGATATCGGCCGCGATATCGGGAAAATTGTCCGAGATGATGAGCACCATACGGCGCTTGTTGCCGCCATCGACCACAGCGTCGATCACATAGCCGCTAATTACCATCGAAAGCCCTGCATACAGCGCGTTCTCCAGAGAGAAGACAGGGGCCGATGCCGCGCATACGGCGACATCGATCGCCATGACGGTCGAACCCACCGGCAGCGAGGTATTACGCGAGATAATCTGGCCGATGGTGTCGGAGCCGCCGGTGTTGGCGCCGGCGCGTAACACCATGCCGTAACCAATGCCCGTGATAATGCCGCCCCACATAGCGGGAAGCATCAGGTCTGCATCTGCCAGAGGCGCTACAAACGGGGCAAACAGGTCGGTAAAGAAGCCCAGTAGCACAAAGCCTGTCGCCGTCTGTACCACATAGAACATGCCGCCCTCGCGCATGACGACCAGCAACAGCAAGGCATTCATCACGATGGTTTGGATACCGACGGGCAGCGACACGCCCCGCGCGGCACCGACCGCCTGGATAATAGTCGCAAGGCCCGTAACGCCACCGGCGGCAAGACCGTTGGGAATCAAAAACAGGTCGGTCGCGATGGCCGCCAAAGCGCACCCAAGCATGATCTGGGGCAGATCGTGGAAGAAGTTCATTGAAAGAATGCGCTTGATATCCAGACGATACGCCATGCTACCTCCCTCAAAAAAGCGCACCCCATTGGGTGCGCTTTGAACTTCTTACCGTATTTGATTCTACCGATTCGCCGAGGAAAAACCACCCCGCGGCGGGTTTGCTCTGGATATAAAACCGCCCTGTCCAGAGTTTAGTGTCGGTCCGTGACTCACCCGGGGCTTAAGCGGACGGAGACTCCGCATCAGCATTGCCGGTAGCCCAGCGATGGTAGCCGATCACAAACGGATCCAAGTCGCCATCGTCGAGAACGGCGTCGACGTTGCTGGTCTCCACGCCCGAGCGCAGGTCCTTGACCATCTGATACGGATAGAGCACGTAGCTGCGGATCTGGTTGCCAAAGCCAATCGTGGTCTTGGGACCGCGGATCTCGTCGAGCGCCTCGGCGCGCTTCTCGAGCTCAATCTCGTACAGGCGGGCCTTGAGAATCTGCATACACGCGGCCTTGTTCTGAATCTGGCTGCGCTCATTTTGGCAGGTCACTACAATGCCGCTGGGAAAATGCGTCACGCGCACGGCGGAGTCGGTAGTGTTGACGCCCTGGCCGCCCGGGCCGCTTGCGTGGTACACGTCGACGCGGATATCGTCGGGGTTGATCTCGATATCGATATCGTCGGGCAGCACCGGAATGACCTCGACGCCGGCAAACGTAGTCTGTCGACGCTTCTTGTCATCGGTGGGGCTAATGCGCACCAAACGGTGAACGCCGGCCTCGGCACGAAGCATACCGAAGGCATCCTTGCCCTCAACGGTAAAGGTCGCGCGATCAATGCCAATGACCTCGGCAGCGGGGCAATCGTTGATGGTGACCTTCCAGCCGCGGCGCTGGCAGTACTTCATGTACATCTTAAAGAGCATGAAGGTCCAGTCCTGCGCCTCCAAGCCGCCCTGTCCGGGCTTGATGGTCACAATCGCGTCACCGTGATCGAACTCGCCGGTAAACCAGCTCGAAAGTTCGAGCTCATCGATGGCGCGCGCCAGACGATCAGCCGTGGCGGCAGCCTCCTCACGCAGTGCAGCGGCATCGGGGTCATCGCCCATTTCCTCGGCAAGTTCCAGCGCCGCGCGGGCATCGGAGAGCTCGCCGCGCGCGGTATCCACGGCGGCGATATCCTCCTTGGCGCGCGCAATCTCTTCCATCGTGGCGCGAGCGGCATCGGCGTCGTCCCAAAAGCCGGGAGCGACGCTCTTGGCCTCAAGCTCGGTCACGTGGGTGCGCTTCTCGTCCAAATGAAGATACGACTCAACCTCGCCGAGCCGGTCCGCAAACGCGTCCAGCTCGGCGGGCGTTACCTCTAAAGCATCCGCCATTAACGATTCCTGCCGTGGCAGTACTTGAACTTCTTGCCGCTGCCGCAAGGGCACGGTTCGTTGCGACCCACGTTGACATACGGGTCGTCGCTCTCGGACTTGCGGTAGGTGGTCACCTTAGCGCCGTTGTTGACAGCTGCCGGTCCGCCCTGGACGGCCGTGCGAGCCTGTGCCCGTGCCTCCTTGCGCAGGACCGAGTTGCCGTTGTCGCCATCGACGTCGGCGGGGCCGGAGAAGCGCGCACCCTCGAGCGCGGGGTCCTCCTTGCGCTCCACAGCCTGCGGGGCGGCCTTGATCTCGATGCGCAGGACGGTGCGCAGGTAATCCTCGTACATGGTGTCGACGAGTACCTGGAACGCGCCATAGGCCTCGGTCTTGTACTCAACCAGCGGGTCGCGCTGACCAAAGCCGCGCAGGCCAATACCGGTCTTGAGATAGTCCATCTCCTGCAGGTAGTTCATCCAGCGGGTATCGATAACGCGCAACATAACCTGAGTATTGAGCTCGCGCATGAGGTCCTCGCCCAAGCGCTCGGCCTTCATGTTGTAGCACTTCTCGACGTAGGCTAGGACATCGGCAGCAAGGGCCTCGTAATCCTCGTCGGGGAACTTGGGCGTATCGATATGGCCGGTCAGCTCCACAACCCACTTGCGCAGGCCATCGAGGTCACGCTCGCCGTCGTGGCTGTCCTTAGCGCAAAACTCTTGCACGCAGCGGTACACGGTGTCGTGCATGACCTCGGTGATGTGGTCGGTCAGGTCCTTACCGTCCAGAATCTTGTTGCGCTCGGCGTAGATAACCTGGCGCTGCTTGTTCATCACGTCGTCGTACTCAAGAACGCTCTTGCGCATGGAGAAGTTGATGCTCTCGACCTTGTGCTGGGCGCTCTCGACGGCCTTGGAGATGATCTTGTGCTGGATGGGCATGTCGTCGCCCATTTCTGCCGTGACCATCATCTTGGAGACGCGGTCCATCTTGTCGCCACCGAACAGGCGCATAAGATCGTCCTCGAGCGACAGGTAGAACTGGGTCTCGCCCGGATCGCCCTGACGGCCAGAACGGCCACGCAGCTGATTGTCGATACGGCGGGACTCATGGCGCTCGGTGCCGATGACGGTCAGGCCGCCGGCGGCAAGCACGCGCTCGCGCTCGGCCTTGCAGGTCTCCTTGGCCTCGGCGTTAAACTGCTCGAGCTGCTCGGGCGTCACGTCCTCCATGGTCAGGCCCTCGTACTCAAGGCGCTCGCGCACCAGCTCGTCGGGGTTGCCGCCCAGCAGGATGTCGGTACCACGACCGGCCATGTTAGTAGCGATGGTCACGGCGCCGTAGCGTCCGGCCTGGGCAACGATATGAGCCTCGCGCTCGTGGTGCTTTGCGTTGAGGACCTCGTGCGCGATGCCGCGCTTGGTAAGGGCGGCCGACAGCTTCTCGGAACTCTCGATGGAGACGGTGCCCACCAGGACCGGCTGGCCCTTGGCGTGACGCTGCTCGACATCATTGGCAACGGCGTTGTACTTGGCCTGGATGGTGCGGTACACCAGGTCCTCGTGATCGACACGCTGCACGGGCTTGTTGGAGGGGATGACCTCGACGGGCAGCTTGTAGATCTCGCGGAACTCGGCATCCTCGGTAAGCGCCGTACCGGTCATGCCGGAGAGCTTGTCATACAGACGGAAGTAGTTCTGCAGGGTGATGGTGGCAAGGGTCTGGTTCTCCTCGCGCACGAGCACGCCCTCTTTGGCCTCGATAGCCTGATGCAGGCCCTCGGAATAGCGACGGCCTTCCATGATGCGGCCGGTGAACTCATCGACAATCTTGACCTCGCCGTTGGTAACGACGTACTGCTTGTCGCGGTGGAACATGTATTGGGCCTTCAACGCCTGCTGCAGGTGGTTGACCAGCTGGCCCGAAAGGTCGGCGTAGATGTCCTCGATACCCAGGCGGCGCTCGATCTTCTTGAGGCCGCGCTCGGTGGCGGCAATGGTGTGCTTGGCCTCGTCCATGACGTAGTCGCCCGTGGGCTCCACGTCCTCGGTGGCGGTGAGCATATCGTGCGACACGTCCTCGCCGCGCTCCAGCCCGCGCACGGCGCGCGCGAAGTCCTTGTAGGTGCTGGCCGACTTGGTGCCGGCGCCCGAGATGATCAGCGGGGTCCTGGCCTCGTCGATCAGGATGGAGTCGACCTCGTCGACGATGGCGTAGCTGTGGCCGCGCTGGACGCGCTGCTCGGGGCGGGTGACCATGTTGTCGCGCAGGTAGTCAAAGCCAAACTCGGAGTTGGTGCCGTAGGTGACATCGGCCTGGTAGGCCGGGCGCTTAAGCTCGAGCGGCATGTTGTTCTGCAGCAGGCCGACGGTCATGCCCAAATACTTGTAGATGCGGCCCATCCACTCGGAGTCGCGCTTTGCCAGGTAGTCGTTGACGGTAACGACATGCACGCCCTTGCCGGCGATGGCGTTAAGATAGCCGGCCAGGGTGGAGACGAGTGTCTTGCCTTCGCCGGTCTTCATCTCGGCGATATGACCTTCGTGCAGCGCCATGGCGCCGATGAGCTGTACGTCAAAGTGACGCATGCCCGTGATGCGCTTTGAAGCCTCGCGCACGGTGGCAAAGGCCTCGGGGAGCATGTCGTCAAGCGACTCGCCGTTAGCATAACGCTCGCGGAACTTATCGGTCTGGCCGCGAAGCTCCTCCTCGGTCATCTTCTCAAACTGAGGCTCAAGCCCGTTGATCTGGTCAACGATCTTGTAGTAGCGCTTAAGGTCCTTATCGGATCCAAAGGACAGCAGCTTTGACATGAATCCCATGTGGTTTTCCTTTTTTGGCCATCGCCCGTAGCGCACTGCACTGGGCGAGTTAAACACAGATAGTTGTACTTTAGCCAAACGGGGCGCACGCTATACGCTCGACCTCATCCCCCACGTAATAACTACGACCGACCTGCCAAAAAGGGCGTTTTATTTTTAATGGCTACGGCCCAGATAAGCACCGATAACTTTGCGCTGCTCGGCGCTCGCCCGATAGTAGACGCGAAGCTCGCCTTCGGCATCCAAATCAAAGCGCGCCTCGTCAATCAGGCCATTCTTGTGCGCGGTCATGAGCGCCTCCTGCATGCGCGGCCTTGCAAAGGCGGCAAACGATGCGTACTCGGCCGCGAGATCGGCCATCACATCGTCGACGCAAGCCTCGTCATGGCAAACAAAATAATCGAGCAGGGCATAGTTAAGCGGAAGCATCCCGATCACCGTCCTTTTTAACCATGTCGAGGGGATTCACGGCGATCAGGCAAATGCCGACGAGGTTGACGACGGCCGCCACCCATGCGACGGACGGAAGCGCGTAGCCGTCAAAGCCCAAGACCAGGCCGACGATAATCCACGTAAACAGCGGCGCTGTAAAGGTATAGGTGCCGTTGATGGCCATGCCCAGCGCCGTGCCGCACATGGAGTTGGCGCGATACCAGCTCATAAACGAAAAGTAGGCGGCAAAACCGGAGCAGGCGAAAAACACGACGGAGGATTTGTCGGTGAGCGCTTGGGCGACAAGGACGTAACTCTGACCAAGGGGCTCTCCGCATGCCATGGTTAGGGCCGGCAGTACCAAGCACAGGTTGCCGACCCCCGAGACAAGCTGACGGATGTTGATGGCGATCTGAGGATCGATCATGCAGGTGGCGCGGCCGCCCACGCATCCCTCGACGCCCCAGCACAGGGCGGCTAACAGCGCCAGGCCCAGGCCAAGCGCCATGCCGGAAGATGCCTGCCCGCTCAGGCCGGCGCCACCGATCATGGCGCCGGCGACCACGCAGACAACGATGCCGGTGACGACACGGGGGCTAAGCGGCTGTCGGTAGAGCACGCGGGCGAGCACCGCACCGATCGCGGGGCTGAGCGCGGCGATGGGCACGGCAAGCGTGCCTGCCTGCGAAAGCGCGATAACGTAGGCGGCAGAAGCGATGGGCCCGCCAATGAAGGCGGCGGCGATAACGATGACGCCGGGCTTTGAGGCGATACAGCGGCCTAGGTCGGCGAGTTTGCCCTGACCGGCAGTGAAAAACGTGGCCCAGACGGCACTCAGCACGTCATTGACGCCCGAGGCGATTGTGGGCAAGATGAATACCGCCAAAAGGCCGGAGGGAGCAAATGCATCGAACCAACCGGCCCAAACGCCAAAGAGCTGACCGGCGGTAACAAAGGCCGTGTACAGCGCATACATGCAGCTCGAAAGCGCCGCGACAGCGATACCCTTCCTAAAATAGGCAGCATCGAGCGCACGCTTCTTTGCCACCGCGAGCTCGCGATTGCCCAAGGACGTCGATGTGTCCACGTAGCCTCCTATCGGTTACCTGCCAAAAAGGGACAGGTTTATTTTGGCAGGTTTTATCTGGGCAAACGAAAAATCCCCACCGTTCGGTGCAAAGAGGACGTGCTACTTTGCGTCGATAAGAAAAGGGCCGTGCACCCAATTGGATGCACGGCCCTTTTGCCATGAATGCGAGCGATTCCTCGGCGAGCTATTTACTCAGCAGCCTCGGTGGTCTCGGCCTCGGCAGCGGCCTCCTCGACGGGAGCCTCTGCGGGAGCCTCGGCGGCCTGCTTGGCAGCCTCCTCGGCAAACTTAGCGGCACGCTTGGCCTTCTCGGCAGCCTTAGCCTCAGCGGCGGCCTTGCGAGCGGCCTCGGCCTCAGCAGCCTTGGCGGCCTTGGCAGCCTTGGCCTCCTCGGCCTTCTTGAGCTGGGCGGCAGCGGCGCCACCGAACTTGTCGGCGAAGCGCTGGACGCGTCCACCGGTGTCGACGAACTTCTGCTGGCCGGTGTAGAACGGGTGGCACTCGTTGCAAAGCTCGACCCTCATCTCGGACACGGTAGCGTGCGTCTTGAAGGTGTTGCCGCAGGAGCACGTCACCGTGCACTCGACATACTGGGGATGGATACCCTGCTTCATGGTAGGACTCCTTATTGGTCAGGCGCTGGTTACCGATCAGCGCATAAGGCGTCTTGGTTTCCGACCAAGACAACAAACTCGGCTATGTTACCACGGCGTCGAGCGTCCCACAAAAGGTTCACGGTCTTTACGCCGGAGTGCACAGGCGAATCTGCCCGATCGCGGCGCCAACAGAGCCGCCCGAGCTGTCCAGGGTGCCAAAAATACACCCTACGAGACAAGCGCTCCATGTTGCAGACGTGTAACGCCGCAGCAAAGGTGCCCCTTTTTGCACGGGACAGGTACAATGATGAACACTGTACCGTAGCGGAGCGCCGCCGCGCGCCGCTAACACGCGAAAGGGTTTCCCATGGCCGAGATCTCGTCCTCCCGTATCGTCATCACCGTCCTTGGCAAGAACCGCCCCGGCATTGTCGCCGGCGTCACCCGCGTCCTGGGCGAAGCCAATGTCGACATCCGCGACATTACGCAGTCCATTATCGAGGACATCTTCACCATGACCATGCTGGCCGACACCGCCGAGTCCAAGCTCGACTTCGCCGAGCTGCAGAAGGCCCTGGCCGAGGCCGGCGAGCTTTCGGGCGTCAACGTGTCCATCCAGCGCGAGGACGTCTTTAACTTTATGTACCGCCTGTAGCGAACAGGCTGCGTGACGACGGCCCAACGTGCGCCCAGGCGCAACGTCGCCACATAGCCCGGAGAGGAGCGCGCATGGCCTACGACGCCAAGAAAATCTATTACCGCTTCGACGACCACCTGAGCCGCCTGGTCTTGGACTACGAAGCAAGCCGCCAGATTTCGCCCGAAAGCGAAAATCTATACTACGGCCTGCCGACCGACCCTTATGACGAGGAGCTGTTTGTCGAGCACGATGTCAAGCGCGGCCTGCGCAATGCAGATGGCTCGGGTGTGGTTGCAGGCCTCACTCGCATCTCGGATGTGCATGGTTACAACAAGGTCGACGGAAAGGCTGTGCCCGATCAGGGTAAGCTCACGCTTCGTGGCTACAGCATCGAAGATCTGGTCAACAATGCCCAGGCCGAGAACCGCTACGGCTACGAAGAAGTCGCCTACCTGCTCATCACGGGCTCTCTGCCCACCAAGGAAGAGCTTGACGGTTTTTGCGAACGCCTGGGTGCTTTTAGGCACCTGAGCGACGAATACGTCCGCGTGTTCCCCATGACCACGGTATCCTCGAGCATCATGAACGTGCTCCAGCGCGCCGTGTTGCTGCTCTATGCCTTCGATGCCGAGCCCGATGTAATCACACCCGAGCACGAGATCGACGTTGCCATTTCCATGCTGGCACGTCTGCCCCGCATCGCCGCTTTTGCGCACATGGCATCGATCGCAAAGTGCCACGGTTCGGAGATGCACGTGCCGCACCCCACGCCCGGTCTCTCCACCGCCGAGACCATCCTGCAGGTCCTGCGCGGCGGCATGGCGTTCACCCGCGACGAGGCCATGCTGCTCGACGTGATGCTCATGCTCCACGCCGAGCACGGCGGCGGCAACAACTCCACCTTCGCCTGCCGCGTGCTGTCGTCTTCGGCCACCGACCCGTATTCCGCCTACGCCGCGGCTATCGGCTCGCTCAAGGGCCCGCGTCACGGCGGTGCCAACGCCAAGGTCGTATCCATGCACGAGGACATTCGCGCGCATGTTTCCAACTGGGAAGACGATGACGAGGTCGCTGCATATCTGAGCAAGATTCTCGACAAGCAGGCCTTTGACGGCACGGGGCTCATCTACGGCATGGGACACGCCGTCTACACGCTCAGCGACCCGCGCGCCGAGGTCTGCCGCCACTACGCACGTTCGCTCGCCGCCAAGAAAGATCTGGGCGAGGAATTCGCGCTGATCGAGCGCATCGAGCGCCTGGCGCCCCAGGTCATGCGCGACCACGGCATGACCAAGCCTATCTGCGCCAATATTGACCTGTACACGGGCTTTATCTACAAGATGCTCGGCGTACCCGAGACGCTCTTTACGCCGATGTTCGCCGTGGCCCGCATGGCAGGCTGGTCGGCACACCGCATGGAAGAGCTCTTCTGCGCACACCGTATTATTCGCCCGGCATACCGTCCGGTGATCGAGCCACTGGAGTACAAGCCACTCGCCGACCGTTAGGACGCGCACCGTTATAGAACACGAGCGTGGCCAGGGCATCACCGCCCTCGGCCACGCTTTTTATGCCAGCAGAAAGGGCTGTATCGAATGATTGTTTTTTCCGATATGGATGGAACACTGTTGACGAGTGACAAGCAGATGAGCGACGCCACCTGGGCGATGCTCGACGAGCTCGCACGTCGCGGCATTGAGTTTGTACCGTGCACGGGGCGTCCGCTTTCGGGCGTCTTTGAGGCCATCCTCGCCCATCCCGCCGTGCACTACGCGGTCTGCGCCAATGGTGCTAGCGTCTGGCAGCTCGACGAGGATGTGCCCACCGATGCCTCACGCGCCACGTGCATATTGAGCCGACCGCTCGACCGCGCCATCGCCCACCGCGTCCATAGCATTGCCGCCGGCCACGATGTGACCTTCGATATCTTCGCGGACGGGCAGTGCTTCCTCCCCCGCTCGCTCTACACGCGCCTGGACGAATTCTGCGGCGGAGATCCTCACATCGCGGCATCGCTCAAGCGCACGCGAACGCCGATCGACATGGATATCGACAGCAAAATTGACGAGGTCGAGGTGCTCGAACGCATCGCCATGTACTGGCACGACTCAGCCGACCGCGATGCTATCGTGGCGGCGCTCGACACGCTCGAAGGCATTGAGGTCACGCGTTCGTACGCCATGAATATCGAGGTCATGGGCGGGGGCGCCACCAAGGGAACGGCATTGGCTTGGCTATGTGAGCATCTGGGCGAGCCTCTCGCCGACGCCTGGGCGTTCGGCGACAACATCAACGACATCCCCATGCTGCAGGTAGCGGGCCACGGTACGGCGATGATCAATGCCGAGCCCGAGGACCGCGAAGCCGCCGGCGCCATCACCGAATACGACAACGACCACGACGGCGTCGCCCGCGCCATCATGGCCGCCCTCGCCTAGCAGCAGCAACCCGGCAGGGTAGCTAATTTGGGACGGGGCTTTTTTAGCTACCCTGGTCACAGTAGTCGTTGGGGGCACTCTTCGCGGGGCGCTGCAAGGACTGTCCCCATCTGCCGAATTAGGCGAGACTCTCCAGCACGCGACGGAGCTCCTGCTGAACGGCGTGGTCGCTGTTGCAGCCTACGACGCGATCAGCAACCGCCTTGAGCGCGGGGCGCGCGTTTTCCATCGCGCAGCCCGTGCCGACAAAGCGAATGATCTCGTAGTCGTTCATCGAGTCGCCAAATGCCATGATCTCATCGCGCCCAATGCCGTAATGCTCCGCGAGCTGCGCGATGCCAGAGGCCTTCGACACGCCGGGCTGCATGGCATCGATCCACGCGTTGCCCGAAGGCGCAAAGGTAAAGAACTGGCCGAGCTCGCGCTGCAGTACGTAAGCGCTGTCCATAACGGCACCATCATCGCAAAAGATACTCGCCTTGATGATATTTACGCTGGGATCGGGCAGCTCCCAAATGCGCTCAGCATTGGGAAGGTCCTTATCCACCTCGCGCACGAACTTACTCTCGTCATCGAGCAAGAAGGACTTGGTTCGGTCAAAGAGTGCAAGATGCAGATTGGGAAACGTCGCGACGGCCTGGGCTAGCTTTCGAATCGCCAGGTGCGAATACACCTCACGGCCTACCATTTTGCCGTCGGCGTAGACCTGGGCACCGTTAGCTGCGACAAAGTCCATTTTGTCGCGAACGGGCGCAAAGAACTCGCACAGGCGATCGTAGCGGCGGCCTGACGACGCGGCAAAATGCACGCCATGCTCGCGCAGGGCCTCAATCAGCTCATATGTCTCGGGCGGTACCTGGCTATTCTCATCAAGCAACGTGCCGTCCATATCGGATGCAATCAGCTTAAACATAGAAAAGCTCCCTTCGGGCTTGCTGGAATCAAACGTGTATCCGATTCCAACGTACCCAAAGGGAGCTCAAATAAGACCCCGCAGTCATAAACGTTACATAGACCTGGCAAATAGCTCACGCGCGCCAGAGAGCCCACGGTCGCGGCGTCAGGCGACACGCCACCCCGACGGCTAGTCGTTTAAGAACGTCCCGATGATTAGTCGGCGTAGGTGAAGGTCGTGACGTCGAACATGCCCTCGGGGCGGATGCGGAGCGTCGGGATGACCGGCAGGGGCAGGAAGATGATGCCCATGATGGGATCGAGCGGCGGCTCAATACCCATGGCGCGCGCCTTGACCATAAAGTCGTCGTGCTGCGCCGCGACATCCTCGGCCGTGCCCTCGCTCATCAGGCCACCGAGCGCCAGCGAAATGCGCGCCACGACCTCGCCGTTGCGCACCAGCACGTGACCGCCCTGGCCCACGGCCTCAACAGCAGCCATCATATCGGCGGCGTTGTCGCCCACCACGCACACGTTGTGCGAGTCGTGGCCGATCGTGGAGGCAATGGCACCACCGGTGATGGTGAAACCGCGCACCCAGCCGCGACCGATATGCTTGCCGACCAGGCCCAGGCCAGCGGGGCCGTCACCGTCGACGCCCTCGGCTTGCAGCGACACGCCGCGGCCATGGCGCTCAATCAGCATAATGCGGCGCAGGCCCTCGGCGCTCTCGGGGCGAACCATACCCGTGATGGCCTTACCCGGCACCACGTCAATCACAGCCTCGCCCGGCTTAAAGGCATAGTCGAAAACGTCGAGCGAAAGCTTCGGCAGCTTAACAGAGGCGCGCAGCTCGTCGGCAAGGGCTGCAACCTCAGCCATCTCGGGTGCGATCTCGCCCACAAAGGTGCCATCCTGCGCCACCAGAGCACCGGCGGCATATACGCGATGCGGGGCCGTGGCAAACGTCAGATCGTTGAGCACCAGCAGGTCGGCACGCTTGCCCGGAGCGATGGCGCCGCGGAGCTCATGCGGATCGCGGCAACCGTGGTCCAGGCCAAAGGCCTCGGCCGTGGAAAGGGACGCCATGGAGATGGCGACCACCGGGTCGATGCCGGCCTCGATGGCCACGCGGCAGGCGTTGTCGATCATGCCGGTCGAAAGCGCGTCGGAGGGAGCGCGGTCGTCGGTCGCAAAGCAGCAGCGGCGAGCACGGGCGGGGTTTTCCAGCAGCATAGGCGACAGGTTGGCAAGGTCATGGCTGCAGGTGCCCTCGCGCAGCATGACATACATGCCGCGGGATAGCTTGTCGAGCGCTTCCTCGGGAATCGTCGACTCGTGGTCGGCGATAATACCCGCCGCGGCATAGGCGTTGAGATCCTTGCCGGCAACAAGCGGAGCATGACCGTCAACCTGCTTGGACGGCGTCTGGTTGGCAGCATCGATGCGAGCACAGGTCTCGGGGTCGGCCATAAAGACACCCGGCAGGTTCATCATTTCGCCCAGACCAAAGACGTCGCCCGGATGCTCGGCAAAAAACGCCTGCATATCGGCAGCAGTGATGACGGCACCGGCCTGCTCGTCGGGCAGTGCGGGCACGCACGAAGGCATCATGTACTTGATGGAGATGGGCGCGCGACAACCGTCCTCAATCATAAAGCGCAGGCCGTCTAGGCCGGAAACGTTAGCGATCTCGTGGCTGTCGGCAATAGCGGTGGTGGTGCCTCGCGTCGCCGCCATGCGCGCATACTCGGCAGGGCGGATGTTCGAAGACTCGATATGCAAGTGTCCGTCAATAAAACCGGGTGCGAGATAGCGACCCTGACAGTCGATGACCTCAGCTGCCTCGTACGTGCCAGCAGCGTCATCTCGACCATCGTAGAGAACACCGACGATCACGCCGTCCTTGACGGCGACGCTACCGGGCGCCACGCGCTGACCGTACACATCAACGATCTGTGCGTTGGCAAACAGCGTGTCGACGGGCACGCGGCCCTCGGCGGCATCGATCACAGACCTCATGACCTCAACGGACATACATACTCCTTTAACCGTAGAAAAAAGCTGCGGAGCGGACAGACCTTCACCGCAGCAAGCCAATAGCCATTGTATTCCCAAACGATGGGCCAGCAATACGCCCCTCTGCTTAACGGCACACACCACTTGGCGCAATGGGGACAGGCTGCTTTGCACCAAAAAGAAACGTTCCTAAGTGCCAACCGGGACAACGCCGTAGGTGGAGGACGGACAGCGAGCGGACTCCAGAGCGAACAAATTGGCATGAAAAGAGGACGGCATAGACCTTCTGGTCATGCCGTCCTCTTTGAATGACAAGTTGTCGCTCTGGAGCCCGCGCAGCGTCGAGCTGTTACGCGGTTTGGTAAAACCGCGTAACTAAATCAACTTGAAGCCCTTGCGCTTGCCCACGGAGAGGGTGTCGCCCAGCTTGAGGGTACTGGGGTCGATGTTGTAGCTCTTGGGAGCCACGGCCTTGCCGTTGATCTTGACACCGCCGCCGTCAATGTCGCGGCGGGCCTGACCGGCGCTGGCCGAAAGACCCAGGTCCTTGAGCAGGCCGGCAAGGTAAATCTGGCCATCGTCGTTTACGGTCAGCTCAACATGCTTCTCGGGGAAGTCGGCGAGCTGGCCCTCCTTGAACACGCGGTCGAACTCGGCCTGAGCCTCGTCGCCGGCACCGGCGCCGTGGTAGGTGTCGCACAGGTCGCGGCCCAGAGCGCGCTTGAGCTCATAGGGATCGGCAGAGCCATCGGCCAGGGCAGCGTCGATCTTGTCGACCTCGGCCGGGGTGAGCGAGCTCGCCAGGCGGTAGTACTTGCCGATCATCTCGTCGGGGATGGACATGGTCTTGCCGAACATATCCTTGGGCGCGTCGGTCAGACCGATGTAGTTGCCATAGGACTTGGACATCTTACGGACGCCATCGGTGCCCTCGAGCAGCGGCATGGTGAGCGCGATCTGCGGCTCCATGCCCATCTTCTCCATGAGCTCACGGCCGGCGAGCAGGTTGAAAAGCTGGTCGGTGCCGCCCATCTCCACGTCAGCCTTGATCATGACCGAATCGTATGCCTGCATCACGGGATACAGGAACTCGTGCAGGGCGATCGGCGTCTGGGACTGATAGCGCTTGGTAAAGTCATCGCGCTCAAGAATGCGGGCGACGGTGAACTTGGAGCACACCTGCAGCAGACCGGCCAGGTCCATCGACAAGATCCAGTCGCCGTTGTGCACGATGGTGGTCTTCTCGGGGTCCAAGATCTTCATGGCCTGGCTCACGTAAGTCTCGGCGTTGGCCTCGATCTGCTCCTGAGAAAGCTGCGGGCGGGTGGAGTTCTTGCCCGAGGGGTCGCCGATCAGTGCGGTACCGTTGCCGATGATCAGGGTGACGTTGTGGCCCAGGTCCTGGAACTGGCGCATCTTGCGCAGGGGCACGGCGTGGCCCAGGTGCAGGTCGGGGCTGGTGGGATCGACGCCGAGCTTGATGTTGAGGGGCTCACCCTTCTCAAGCTTCTTACGAAGGTCGGCCTCGGGGACGATCTTCGCGGCGCCCGAGGTGATGATACGCATTTGCTCGTCAACAGACAGCATTGGGTATCCTCCTTTTGCTATAGCACCCTCGCCGAAAACGGCGGTGCTGGAAGTCCATAAACTCTCATATGATAACAAACTGACGCGACGCGGCACCTACGACAGGAAAATCCTCGTCCTGCCGCATGCGTCGATGGCAACTGGCAGACGTGTACCGTCACGATCGACCAGATAGCGCGTCTGCCGGCGACGCAAGCAGTCGCGGCAACAGGCCTGTCCCGTCGCATCGGTGGCACAGATGCCCTCGGCGGTCAGCAGGCAGTGCTCGCACACCATGAGCTCGGGACGATCGGTATCGACGGGGCCCAGGACGCCAGGACAGGCGGCAAGCTCGGCAACGCGTTTCGCATCGTGAGCGACAAGTTCGGCAGGCAAAAACACGCGCTGCGCCCCAAGCCCCCGCAACCAGGCGAGCGTTGCCCGGTTCGCACAGAACACCGGCGCTGCCACGTCAAAGACGACGCGCAGTTCGCGAGCTATCGCCACTTGTCCCAGATTACGACAGACGATGCGGCCGGCGCGCTGCATGAGCGACCGAGTACGCTCGATATCGCCCACACGGCAGACCTCGTCGAGCACAACAGTCGCATCGGACAAGTCGAGCTCTTCGTTCGGGTCCTGGTCCATCAGCTGCCAGGCAAAGACCAAGCGAGCGGCGACAGACTCTGCAGGTTCTTCCGGCTGCGTTCCGCTATCCATCAGAACGCCCGCAAACGGCAGCGTCTCGACAGCGCGTTTCGCAAGCACGACCGCATCGGCCTCGGCCCGCATGCGCTCCAGTGCCGCCGCCGTTTGCTCAAGCACACCAGCGCTGCGAATCAGATACACTTCGCAGCCTGCGTCGACCTTGCGCTTGCAATGGACAACGATGCGCTCCCCCGCCTCGGCATCCACCGGGCAGGGAACTTGCGGCCAGCGTTTAGGTACATCGGGACGCGCGTCGGCGCCCGGGTAAAACCTGATCTCGAGCGTATCGCCCGCCGCCACGGCGGCATCGAGCTCGACGGTCACTTCCTCGTGTCCCACGGCAACCAAACGGCCCACACGCACGCCCTGGTTGATCGCGCGTTCAAAACTCATAAGCTCCGCGCCCGAGCGGCCTCGCAGATACGCGTCGGTAAACCCGCGGTTAAACGACCTTCCCAGCTCACGTTCGAGCGCCCGCACGGCATCGGGATCCCACGCGCCATCACGCAGCATATCGAGCGCCCGGCGCCACGCCCGCACCACGTTGTAGACGTAGTCGGGGTTCTTCATACGCCCCTCGATCTTGAGCGACGCCACCCCGGCAGCAACAAGCTCGGGTAAATGAGCAATGCCCAGATAGTCACGCGGGCAGAGCAGACGATCGCCTTCGACGGCAACGACGCCCTCCCCAGCCTCATCCACCAAATCGTATGCCAGGCGGCACGGCTGCGTGCAGTCGCCACGCATCGCCGACCGTCCGCGCCGCAGGGCCGAAAACTCGCACGCGCCCGAATAGCCAATGCATATGGCGCCATGGCAGAACACCTCGATGGGCACACCGGTAGCGCAGAGCGTCGCAATCTCTGCCACGGTCAGCTCGCGCGCCGTCGTCACGCGCTCGACCCCCAGCTCGTCAGCCGCCAAACGCACGGCCCCCTTGCTATGGACGCCCGCTTGGGTGGACAGATGAATCTCGACCCCCGGAATTGCCGCATGCAGCGCGCGGGCTAGGCCCGCATCTGCCACGATCAGTGCATCGGCGCCCAGCGCATGCGCATGTGCCCCCAGTGCCACGGCTTCGGACAGCTCGTCGTCGAACACGAATACGTTGAGCGTCACGTACACGCGCACACCATGGGCGTGCGCCACGGCACACCCGCGCGCAAATTCGTCATCACTAAACCCGTGCGCACTCACGCGGGCGTTAAATCCGCTCAACCCGGCATAAATGGCATCGGCACCTGCCGCGATCGCGGCGAGCATCTGATTGAGCCCGCCAGCCGGAGCCAACAGCTCGGGCAGTGCCAGACCCGATGTTGGCGTCCCATTCCCGCATTGTCTGCTAGGCTCAGTCGCCCAAATCGCCATCGGCAAACTCCTTACCAAGGTATGCAATCGCTCTGTTAATTGCCGTCAACCAGCATACACGAGGCTTCGCGCGGCTCGATTGGTTTATCGTGTAATAACTTATGTCCATCCTGCCCGACGCACACCCGCCGCCTGGCACGACATACTTGGAGGTCAACATATGGGTCCTCGCCAACGACAGGGACACGGTCGCTCTAAGACGCACGCTCTGCCCGTCATCCTGCTTTCGCTTTTGGGCTTTTTGCTCATCGCGGGCATAGCATTTGGCATCGGTATGATCGGCAACGTCAACCGCTGGCTGTCCGACCTGCCCGACTACACCGACGCCAACGCCTATCTGGTCAGCGAGCCCACCGAGATTGTTGACTGCAACGGCAACAAGATCGCCAGCTTCTATACCCAAAACCGCAAGTCCATCACCAAGGACCAGGTCTCTCCGTACGTCCTGCAGGGCACGATCGACGTCGAGGACGAGCGTTTCTACGAGCACGGCGGCATCGACCTCTTGGGCATCGCGCGTGCCTCGGTGGCAACCCTTGCCGGCGGCCACGAAGGAGCCTCGACCATCACCCAGCAGCTGGTGCGCAACACCATCCTGCAGGAGGAGCAGTTCGACTCGACCATCGAGCGTAAGGTGCGCGAGGCCTATATCGCCATCAAGATGGAGGACATGTACTCCAAAGACGAGATCCTCATGATGTACCTCAACACCATTTACTATGGCCACGGCGCCTATGGCATCGAGGCCGCCGCCGAGACCTACCTCTCCAAGAGTGCTTCCGACCTCACCCTGAGCGAGGCCGCGCTGCTCATCGGTCTGCCCAACTCGCCCTCACAGTACGACCCCACGGTCAATCCCGACCTGGCGCTTTCCCGCCGCAATAAGGTGCTCGACAACATGCTGCGCCTGGGCCACATCACGCAGGAAGAGCACGATGCCGCGCAGGCTGAGCCCATCACCCTCAACGTGACCGAGATCTCGGGCAGCGGTGTCGACGTATACTCACAGCCCTACTTTGTCTCCTACGTTAAGCAGCTGCTCGAGCAGGAGTTCTCCACCGACGTGCTCTTTAAGGGTGGCCTGACTGTTAAGACCACCATCGACCCCACCATGCAGCAGGTGGCCGAGGAGGCTGTGCGCGCCCAGCTCGACACGCTTTCGCTCGATGGCCTGGACATGGGCATGGTTGTCGTTGACCCCAAGACCGGCTACATCAAGTGCATGGTGGGCGGCTACGACTACAACGCCGACGAGAATCACGTGAACCACGCTACGGCAAAGCGCCCCGTGGGCTCCACGTTTAAGGCCTTTACGCTGGCAACTGCCATCCAAAACGGCATGAACCCCAACGTCATTCTCAACTGCAACTCGCCACTCAAGGCCAAGGGCACCACGACCGAGGTGCAAAACTATGGCAACCAGAGCTATGGCAACATCACGCTTAAGCAGGCAACGGCATACTCATCCAACACCGGCTATATTCAGGTGGCCGAAGCCATCGGCAATGACAAGATCATGTCGCTCGTCAAAAAGCTCGGCATCGATCCCGCCAAGGACAATATCGAGGACGTTCCCGTCATGACGCTCGGCACCGGGTCCATCTCACCGCTCGAGATGGCATCGGCCTACGCCGCTTTTGCCAACGGCGGCTATTATCGCCAGCCGATCGCCATCACCGAGATCGACTCGCGTACCGGCTCGGTTCTGTACCAGCACACCGACAATCCCACGCGGGTGCTCACCGAAGGTGAGGCTGCCGCGGTTACCGACGTTCTATCCGGCGTCATGCAGGGCAGCGGCACGGGTGCCGCCGGCGCGCTGAGCGTCAACCAGCCCTATGCCGGCAAGACGGGCACCACTGACAACACCACCAACCTGTGGTTCTGCGGCTACACGCCGCAACTGGCATGCGCCCTGTGGACCGGTTATTCCGCAGGCGAGATTCCCATCCAAAAGTACGGTTCGGACCTGCTGGGCGACAGCACCAACCTGCCCGTCTTTAAGAAGTTCATGAACACCGTTCTTGCGGGCGCCGAGCGCGAGGAGTTCCCGACCGGAACGGCTCCCACGTACAAGAACAATAACGTCTGGAAGTTCTACGGCACAAACAACAAGAAGAAGGAAGAGGACGAGGATAAGGACGAAGACGAGGAAGAAGAGACGGAGACCACCGGCGGGAGCGGCAACGAGGGCGGCAACACCGGCGGCGAAGGCGATGGCGGCAGTACCACCCCTACTCCCGACCCCAGCCCCAGCCCCGATCCCAGCCCCAGCCCCGACCCTGGCCCGACCCCCGATCCCAGCCCTAGCCCGACCCCCGATCCCTCCACAGGTCAGTAGATAGCAAAGCGCCCGAGCAGCTCAAATGCTCGGGCGCTTTTTGCTGGGACATACATGGCATATCGCGCGCAATCGAGATGCCACGATAGCACCGTCACAAATAGGGCGTCGGCTCAAAACCGACGCCCCTGTATTTCCACCGTCTTAGCTGGCGTTGTATACGCGCGTAAAGCTATTTACGCGCGGCGCTGAGCTTGTTAATCAGCGCTTCGAGGCGTTCGCCATCCTCGGCAGTCTGAGCGATAACCAAAATCGTGTCATTGCCGGCAAGCGATCCGAGCACATCGGGCAGCTCGGCCGCATCGACAGCCGCGGCAATGCCCGAGGCGGTGCCGGGCTGAGCCTTAATCATAACCAGGTTGTCGGTGCGCAACACACCGGTAACCAGCTCGGAGACCATGCGCTGCAGGTGCAGGTCCTCAGCCAGAACATAGATGCCCTCGGGCAGTTTGCGCAGCCCCATATCGGCGATGTCACGCGAAACCGTCGCCTGCGTGCAATCAAAGCCCATGGCGCGGAGTTCGTCCACCAGCACGCGCTGCGTACGCACGTCTTTATTGCGCACGATATCTCTGATGGCATCCTGGCGCCCGTTGCGTTTTTTAGCCATATAAAACCTCACTCCATAGATGGCGAAGACAATCTATCAGTGATTGAATAGTTTAGCGCTATTTGAGGCTATTTGTGAATAAGAACGCATTTCGAAACAATTCTATGCAAATTATTTTCGAATATGACACAGCTAGGCTATCCTTGCGCCCGTTCTGTTCAAAAAAGCAGCCAGATGCGCATACATAACGCAGCGCATAGGCTTAACGTTGGCAATCGGCCCAAACAAAAGCCCAAGGCCTCGGCGCTCTCCCTTAAGGGCCACCGCCATCTGGCGGGTCCGCACGTCGTTGAGCATATCACGCAATCGTGCCGTGCGCTCAATTGAAGACACCCCATGGGGGCTCAGGCACAAATTCTCGATACAAGCAACCAAGCGGCCATAGTAAAACCGTTGGCAGGCCAGCTTTAGATGGTTATCGTCATCTATTGCGTCAAATGGCACGCAAAGCTCTTCAAGCGCCTTGGCGTCGTCGGAAAGTCGCGAGAACATGGTGGGGTCGAATGAATCCGCAACCGATGGCGCGGCCGTATGGAAACAAGCTTCGGCGCACCCAAATACGCGTTCCGCATGCGAAAGGGCAGGCGCCAAAAAGGCGATCGCACGATACGACTCGGCATGCTGCAGAGACAACTCAAACAGGGAGCGTTCATACATCACGCCGGAATGTTGACAAACCAGACCGCTCTCGACCAGCTTGGCCAGGCCTAAAGCCCGGTCTCCATCGTCGGCAAGGGCAATGGATTGCGCGTCCAACATACGAGAATGGCGTTCCCGATGCGTATCGTAGCGATCGAGCGACACCGAGGGAAATACGATATCTGCCGAGGTCTCACAAGCGACATCGAGCATTGCCAAAAACGCGTGCGGCGCAAACCACTCATCGGCGCTCATTGCGATAATGTGGGCCCCGCGCGAAGCGGCAAAACCCTCGCGAAGGCAAGCTCCGCTCGACGGATCGTCAACGTCTATCAAATCGATGTGAATATCTCTGCCCGCGGCAACATCGAGCGAATGACGAACGCCCGGCGCAGCGTTGCGACATGCAACGACAATCTGCATATCGTAGAGGTCTTGGTTTTGGACGCTTTCGAGTGCGCGCATCGCGTAGCTGGGCGAACCCTCCACAACAAGGATCACCGAAAGTCGCGGAAGCGAGCCACGTCGAAGCAAGTTATCCATCCTCTCGACAACAATAATCAACTGCCGTTCATGGTACACCCCGGCAATAAACGCAATGAGTCGCCTGATGCGCTGCACGCCAAGAACAGATGTTGCACACGGCTCGCCCACACGAGCAGCATACTTAGATGGCTCTCGCTTCTCCCCTATTCGAGCGCGACGAGCTCGCCGGGGTCATAATCTACGCCCATAAAGGTAAGGCCGCACGCCGGCGCCGTGGGACCCGCAGCAGTACGATCGCAAGCGTCAATCACCTCGCGCATCCACTCGGGATCGCGGCGATGCATGCCGATCTCGACGAGCGTTCCCACGATGGTGCGCACCATCGAATGCAAAAACGCATTGCCCTCGATGGTAAACGTGAGGATATCCTCGCCAAAGGCGACCTCGTGGCCAAACTCGGCACGCATCACGCAACGATGCGTTGGCTTGCCCACGGCAGAAGCGACCTTACAAAAGCTCTTAAAGTCCTGTTCGCCCAAAAGCGCTGGGCAGGCGGCTGCCATCGCATCCACGTCCAAAGGATAACGATGCCACCATACCGCACCACGCGATAGCACCGGACGCGCATCGCGATCGGCAATGCGGTAGGTATAGGTCCGAGAACGTGCGTCAAAACGCGCAGAAAAGCCCTTACGGGCCTTGTAGACCTCATTAACGGCGATATCTTTGGGCAGCAGCGCATCCATAGCTCGCAGCCACCTGCGGCGCGTTAAAGCGAGCTCTGCGTCCGTAACGGGCACGCTGATGTATTGGGCCACCGCATGCACCCCTGCATCGGTGCGCCCGGCACACGTCAAATCGACTGAGCGGCGCAAGAGCGTCTCTATGGCAAGACGCAGCTCTCCGGCAACCGTCGTCTGCCCTGGCTGCTCGGCAAATCCGCTATAGGACGAGCCGTCATAGGCAACACGAAACACCAACGTGGCATCGAGCTCTGGAGTCAAATTGAAATCAGACGGCGCGGTCATGGGCGCTCCCAACAAACAAACAACGATATCGCGACAAAAAAAGAGGGGTACGCGAACGTACCCCTCGAATATAGCCTATGCAGACGAATTGTCTACTCAGCGGTCTCCTCAGCAGGAGCCTCCTCGGCAGCGGTCTCCTCGACAGCCTCGACCTTCTTGGGAGCAGCGGCCTTCTTGGGGGCCGGAGCAGCCTTCTTGGCCTTGGGCGTGCAAGGCTCGGTGACGAGCTCCATGATAACGATGGGAGCGTTGTCGCCCTTACGGGTACCGAGCTTCATGATGCGGGTGTAACCGCCGTTGCGATCCTGCCACATGCCCTGAGCAGCCTTGTCGAAGATCTCGGCAACGAGCTGCTTATCGCCGAGCTTGGCGATAGCCAGACGACGAGAGTGCAGGTCGCCCTTCTTGGCCCAGGTGATGATCGGCTCGACAACCGAACGCAGCGCCTTAGCGCGGGTCTCGGTGGTCTTGATGCGGTCGTTCTCGAAGAGGGCCTTGGCCAGGCTCTTCTTCATGGCCTTGGTGTGGCTCGCATCGGTGCCGAGCTTCAGGCCCTTCTTAACGTTGTGACGCATGGTCTAGTTTCTCCTCAAATATGCGAAGCATTAAGCCTTCAGGCTCAGGCCCATGGACTCAAGCTTGTCCTTCACTTCCTCGATCGACTTAACACCGAAGTTGCGGATGTTCAGAAGATCGTTCTCCGAGAACTCAACGAGCTGACGGACCGAGTGAATGCTGGCACGCTTAAGGCAGTTGTAGGAACGGACAGAAAGGTCCAGATCCTCGATCTGCTTGTCCAGCTCGGCGTTGTCGTTGGTGACCTCGGGAGCGAAGATCGAAACCTCCTCCTCGACCTCGGGGGTCTCGGCAAGGTTCATAAAGGCAGCCATATGCTGGTTGATGATATTGGCAGCCTGGACCACGGCGTCGCGCGGGGCGATGGAGCCGTTGGTCTCGATCTCGAGGACAAGGCGGTCGTAGTCGGTGTGCTGACCGACACGGCAAGCCTCAACGAGCTTGGCGCAACGGGATACCGGCGAGTACAGCGAGTCGACGTGGATCACACCGATGGGATCGTTGTCGCGCTTGTTGGCCTCGCCAGAGACATAGCCGCGGCCATAGCCGATGCGCATGCTCATGGTGAGATGGCCACCCTCGGTGAGCGTAGCGATGTGCTGCTCGGGGTTGACCAACTCAAACTCGGACGGAATAAAGAAGTCCGCACCGGTGACCTCGCAGGGGCCGTCAACCGAGATGGTGGCGGTCGCCTCGTCGGTCGTGCCGAGAGCCCTGAAGACAAGACCCTTGACATTCAGGACGATGTCAGTGACATCCTCGACCATGTTAGGGATGGTCATGAACTCGTGCTGCGCACCATCGATCTGAATAGCCTCGACGGCGGCACCCTCGAGCGAGGACAGAAGAACGCGACGCAGGGAGTTGCCCAGCGTATCACCGTAACCGCGCTCGAGCGGCTCGACGGAGACACGAGCAGACGTCTCGTTGATCTCTTCGACCTGAACCTGAGGCCTAATGAATTCTGACATGTATTACCTCCAGCCTCAGCAGCCCGGATGGACTACTTAGAGTAGAGCTCGACGATGAGCTGCTCGTTGATATCACCGCTGATCTGCTCACGCGTCGGCAGAGCGAGCACGTTACCAGACAGCTTCTCGATATCGACCTCAAGCCAGCCAGGGACCTCAAAGCGCTCGGAGGAAATCAGAGCCTCCTTGATGGGGAGGAGGTCACGGAACTTCTCGCCGACAGCGACGACGTCGCCGGCCTTGACGCGGTAGGACGGGATGTCCACGCGCTTGCCGTTCACGGTGAAGTGACCGTGGCGGACGGACTGACGAGCCTCTTTACGGGTGCGAGCGAAGCCAAGACGGAAAACAACGTTGTCGAGGCGAGACTCAAGGATGATCATGAGGTTCTCACCGGTGACGCCGTTCATCTTACGGGCCTTGTTGAAGTAGCCGTGGAACTGCTTCTCCAGAACGCCATAGATGAACTTGACCTTCTGCTTCTCGCGCAGCTGCATGCCGTACTCAGATTCCTTGCGACGGCGCTTGGGCTGACGGATAGATTCCTTCTTGCTGCTGTAACCGAGCTCAGCGGGATCGATCCCGAGCTGACGGCAGCGCTTAAGAACAGGAGTCCTGTCGATTGCCATATTGATACGATCCTTTCAGTTACACGCGGCGACGCTTCTTGGGGCGGCAGCCGTTGTGCGGGATGGGGGTCTTGTCCTGAATGCTCGAGACCTCGAGGCCAGCAGCCTGGAGGGAGCGGATGGCGGTCTCACGACCGGAGCCGGGGCCCTTGACGAAGACGGAAACCTTCTTCATACCGTGCTCCATGGCCTGCTTGGCAGCAGCCTCGGCAGCCATCTGGGCAGCGAACGGCGTGGACTTACGGGAGCCCTTGAAGCCCACCTGGCCAGCCGACTTCCAGGAAATGACGTTGCCCTGGGGATCGGTGATCGAAACGATCGTGTTATTGAACGTAGAACGGATGTGAGCCTGGCCCACGGAAATGTTCTTACGGTCCGCGCGCTTCAGACGGGCAGCGCGAACGTTCTTCTTAGCAGTAGCCATCTATCTAGCGCTCCTTATTTCTTCTTCTTAGCACCGATCTGACGCTTCGGGCCCTTGCGGGTACGAGCGTTAGTGTGGGTGCGCTGGCCGCGGACCGGGAGGCCCTTGCGGTGACGAAGGCCGCGGTTGCAGCCGATGTCCATAAGGCGCTTGACGTTCTGGTTGCGCTCACGGCGGAGGTCGCCCTCAACCATGATCTGGTTCTTGTCGATATACTCGCGGATGGCGTTAACCTCATCCTCGGTGAGGTCCTTAACGCGCGTATCCACGTTAACGTTGCACTCGACGCAAATCTTCGTCGCAGTGGTGCGGCCGATGCCGTAAATGTAGGTCAGACCGATCTCAACGCGCTTCTCACGCGGGAGGTCGACACCATTAATACGGGCCAACGTAGTCTCCTCTCTTAACCCTGACGCTGCTTATGACGGGGGTTCTCGCAAATGACGAGGACCTTGCCATGGCGCCTAATGATTTTGCACTTATCGCACATCTTCTTGACCGAAGGACGTACCTTCATCGTTCTTCCTTTCGGTAGCGCTCAAACTACTTCCCTACTATCTACTCGCCCAGCCGCAGGCGTTTAAAACTATGGCTGGTCTTCACACACAATCCGACCGTAGGTTGAGCTAAGCCTGCAGTCGGAAATAGAGTGCGTGTATGCGTGCCGCTATTTGTAGCGATAGGTGATGCGGCCGCGGGTCAGGTCGTACGGGGAAAGCTCCACGACAACCCTGTCACCGGGGAGAATACGGATGTAATTCATTCGAATCTTGCCAGAAATGTTGCACAGAACCGAATGACCGTTCTCGAGCTCGACCTTAAACATGGCATTAGGCAACGGTTCCTTTACCGTACCCTCGAGCTCAATTGCGTCTTCCTTCTTCACAAGCAATCATCTTTCTCTAGAAAACGACAGCGATTGAGTATTCTACAACACGTATACACGCATCGTAATAACTTCGTAATGGCTCCACAACTACGGTGAACTAATTACATTCTAAATGTAAAACAAAGCCGTTCCCTGATGCCCAAGATCGCCTTGAAATGAGAAGGCATAGACCTTGGGGTCATGCCTTCGAAATTGAAAGGCGAGGTTGGGCATCAGGGGGCGGCGACTTTTACATTTCTCCGCCTTGGAGCGAACACCAGGATCCTTGCGCATCGGTGGTGAGAATCACCGGACCGTCATTGGTGATGGCGACGGTGTTCTCGTAGTGCGCGGCGGGCAGGTGGTCGTTGGTGGTGACGATCCAACCGTCGGAGCCCGTGCTCACATGGTTGGAACCCATCGTTACCATCGGCTCGATGGCAATGACCATACCGGCCTGGAGGCGAACGCCCCTCCCCTTCTTTCCATAGTTAGGAACGTTGGGGTCCTCGTGCATCACGCGGCCAATGCCATGGCCCACATAGTCACGAAGCACGCCATAACCGTGAGACTCGGCGAGGGACTGGACGGCATAACCAACATCCCCGATATGGTTACCGGGAACAGCCTGCTCAATGGCAGCCTTAAGGCAATCGCGCGTAACCTCGCACAGGGCCTTGGCCTCGGGCGTAGGGGTGCCGACGAAAAACGTCCATGCGTTATCGCCAACCCAACCGTCGACAACGGCTCCCGTATCGATGGAGATGATATCGCCATCGCGCAGGATCATATCGGGGTTGGGAATACCGTGGACCACGGCATCGTTGATCGATGCGCAAATGGTCCCCGGGAACCCGCCGTAACCCTTAAAGGCCGGGGTGCCGCCATGCATGCGGATAATCTGCTCCGCGAGCTGATCGAGCTCAAAAGTCGAAACGCCGGGGCGCACCATGGCTCCAACGTGGCGGAGCGCCATCTTAGATAGCGCTCCTGCCTTCTTCATCTGCTCGATTTGCGTTGCAGACTTAATCTTAATCATAGACCGAGGGCCTCTTTGACATCCCCGTATACGGTCTCGCGAGCCTGGTCACCGTTGACCGACTTGAGCAGACCCTGGCCACGATAGTAATCGACAAGCGGGCTCGTGGACTTCTCGTAGACGTCGAGACGGTTCTTGATGGTCTCGGGCTTATCGTCGTCGCGCTGATACATCTCGCCGCCGCATTTGGGGCAGGTAACATCGGCAGCAGTGCCGGTGTAACCGCAGGCGCGGCAGGTGCGACGCGAAGACAGACGATCGATGATGACCTCGGGGGCCACGTCGACCAGAAGGGCACAGTCGATCTCGCGACCCATGGCGGAGAGCTCGGAATCGAGCGTCACAGCCTGGGCGGTGTTGCGCGGGAAGCCGTCGAGGATGAAGCCCTGCTGGGCGTCATCGGCGGCAAGGCGCTCCTTGACAAGGTCGATCACGAGCTGGTCGGGAACGAGCTCGCCAGCGTCCATGTACTTCTTAGCCTGAATACCAAGCTCGGTGCCACCCTTGACGGCAGCACGCAGCAGGTCGCCCGTGGAGATGTGGGCGACGCCAAACTCGGCGACGAGCTCCTGTGCAACGGTGCCCTTACCGGCACCCGGAGCTCCGAGCAATACGAGGTTCATGAGCAATCCTCCTCTAGCCTATTTAAAGAATCCATCGTAATCATACATCTTGATCTGGCCTTCGAGCTTGTCGACCGTGTCGAGCACGACGCCGACCATGATGAGGATGGACGTGCCGCCAAATGCCTGGATCAGCTGATTGCCCGTGAAGGAGAAGATGATCGAAGGCACGATGGCGATGAGCGCCAAAAAGACAGCGCTGGGAAGCGTAATCTTGTTGAGCGCGTTCTTGATGTAGGCCGCGGTAGCCCTACCCGGACGAACGCCCGGAATAAAGCCGCCCTGCTTCTTAAGGTTGTCGGCCGTGTCATCGGGATTGAACACCATGGAGGTGTAGAAGTACGCGAAGAACACGATGAGGACAACGTTAAGCACCCAGTTGAGCCAACCGGTCGAAAGCGCAGAGGCAACTGCCTGAATCCAGCCGATGCCGGGGAAGAACACGGCAACCTGAGCCGGGAAGTACAGCAGCGCCGAAGCGAAGATGATCGGCACGACACCCGCGGTGTTGACCTTGATGGGCAGGTAAGTGGTCTGGCCACCCATCATGCGACGGCCCACGACGCGCTTAGCGTAGGAGACCGGAATGCGGCGCTGGCCGCGCTCAAGGAAAACAATCAGCGGGATAACCAGCAGGATGATGGCGCAGATGATCACCATAGTGATGATGCCACCGCCATTGCCCTCGGTGCTGGAGAAGATCGCCTGCGGCAGACCGGCCATGATGTTCGCAAAGATGATCAGCGACATGCCATTGCCGATACCGCGCTGGGTAATGAGCTCACCAATCCACATGATCAGCATGGCGCCCGCGGTGAGCGTGCCGACGATCATGAGGTCGAAGATGATCTCGGGAGCGGCGGCGCCATTAAAGCTGATGCCGAAGCTCTTAAAGAGGAAGAGGTAACCCACGGAGTTGAGGATTGCCAGAGCCAGGGTGAGGTAACGCGAATACTGCGTAATCTTGGTCTGACCGACCTCGCCCTCGCGGGCAAGCTCATGCAGGGAAGGCACAACGGCCTGGAGCATCTGGAGGATGATCGAGCTGGTGATGTAAGGCATGATGCCCAGCGAAAACACCGACACATAGCTCAACGCGCCGCCAGAGAAAAGATTCAGGAGGGCCATAGCACCTGCGGCGACCGAATTGTTATCGGTCGAGAAAAGGCCCAGCATCCCCTGGAAGGGAATGCCGGGCACAGGAACGTGCGCACCAATGCGGTACACGACGAGCATAGCTATGGTAAAAAGAATCTTTTCGCGCAGTTCTTTGATGCGGAAAGCATTCTTAAGACCATTTAGCACGGCAGCTCGACCTTTCCGCCGGCGGCCTCGATCTTGGCCTGCGCAGAAGCGCTGACCTTGTCGACCTTGACCGTGAACTTCTTGGTAAGCTCACCATTGCCGAGCACCTTGACGGGCTCGAACTCGCTCTTGGTGATGCGAGCGGCCTTAAGAGCGGCACCGTCGATCACAGCGCCATCCTCGAACTTACGCTCGAGACGCTCAACGTTAACAGCGGTGTACTCGATACGACGGGGGTTGCGGAAGCCCGGAAGCTTGGGCAGGCGCATAGCCAGCGGAGTCTGGCCACCCTCGAAGCCGGCACCCTTGGTGCCGCCAGAGCGAGAGCCCTGGCCCTTCTGGCCGCGGCCAGAAGTGGTGCCGTGACCCGAAGAATTGCCACGGCCAACGCGCTTGCGGTTCTTGGTGGAACCGGGCGCGGGAGTAAGATCGTGAAGCTGCATTTGCTACTCCTCTACAATCTCGACAAGGTGCTTGACCTTGAAGATCATGCCGCGGACGGACTCGTTGTCAGTAATCTCGCGAACCTCGCGGATCCTGTGGAGACCGAGGGCACGGACAGTACGGACCTGGTCCTGCTTGCAACCGTTGGTGCTGCGGACCTGCTTGATCTTGATGGTGTCAGCCATGCTTAGTTCTCCTTACCGACGAACATCTCGGAGACCGTCAGGCCACGGCGAGCCGCGACGTCCTCAGGGCTGGAGAGCTCCTTGAGGCCCTCGACGGCAGCCTTGATGATGTTGAGGCCGTTGTCGGTACCGAGGGACTTGGACAGGACGTTCTTGATGCCAGCAAGCTCAAAGAGGGGACGCACAGCGCCGCCGGCGATAACGCCGGTACCCTCGACAGCGGGCTTGATGATGATGCGGCCGGCACCAAAGTGGCCGATAACCTCGTGCGGAATGGTGCCCTCTTCGGTCACCGGCACGTGGAACATGTTCTTCTTGGCATCGAGAGACGCCTTGGAGATGGCCATGGGCACCTCAGCGGACTTGCCCATGCCAACGCCGACGTTGCCCTTGCCATCGCCAACGACGACGAGAGCGACGAGGCTCATGCGACGACCGCCCTTGACGGTCTTCGACACGCGGTTGATGTAAACGACGCGCTCCTCGAACTCGGAGGCCTCGCGCTGCTGCTTCTGATTACGAGCCATGTGCTACATACCTCCTAGAACTCGAGACCGGCGGCACGAGCACCGTCGGCGAGGGCCTTGACGCGGCCATGGTAGATACGGCCACCGCGATCGAAGGCGACCTTGGTGATGCCGGCCTCGATGGCACGCTTGCCAACGAGCTGACCGACCTTCTCCGC
Source organism: Collinsella sp. SGI.178 (assembly GCF_050313495.1). NCBI lineage: Bacteria > Bacillati > Actinomycetota > Coriobacteriia > Coriobacteriales > Coriobacteriaceae > Collinsella > Collinsella sp. SGI.178. The sequence goes on from NZ_JBNPLM010000001.1 coordinate 121,620, forward strand.
AGCCTCCTTGTTCGAGGTGTGGGTGCCCTTGAACTCGGCCTCGAGGGTCGAGGCGGAGACGAGCGTCAGGCTGGAGCCCTTGCTGTCGTCGATGATCTGGGCATAGATGTTGGCGTTAGTACGGGTCACGCGAAGACGCGGACGCTCGGCGGTACCCGAGATCTTGCCGCGAACACGACGCTGACGACGCTTGAGGCCTTCCAGCTTCGCCTTATGCTTGTTCATACGTAAACTCCTAAAAAGGTTGATCTTGCCAGCACCTAACGGGGTGCTGGTCTTATGCGAGTGAGTCGGTTACGACTACTTGGCGGCCTTACCCAGCTTGCGGCGGATGTGCTCGCCAACGTAGTGGATACCCTTGCCCTTGTAAGGCTCGGGAGGACGATGGCCGCGGATCTCAGCGGCGATCTGACCGACCTGCTGCTTGTTGATACCCTTGACGTTCACGTGGGTGTTGTCGGGAACCTCGAAGGTGATGCCCTCGGGAGCCTCGACGATCACGGGGTGCGAGAAGCCCAGGGAGAACTCGAGGTTCTTGCCCTTCTGCTGCACGCGGTAACCGACGCCGGCGAGCTCGAGCTTCTTCTCGAAGCCCTCGGAAACGCCAACAACCATGTTGTGGATGAGGGCGCGGGTGAGGCCGTGGCGGGCACGGGTCTCACGCTCGTCGTCGGGACGGGAAACGGTGAGGACGTTGTCCTCGATGTTGATAGCGAGCTTCTCATAGACATCGAGCTCGAGCTGGCCCTTGGGGCCCTTGACGACAACGTTGTTGCCGTTGACTGCCACTTCGACTCCGGCGGGAATCTGGACAGGCTTATTACCGATACGAGACACGGTGATCTCCTTTCCTTCTACCTACCGAGCGAATTACCAGACGTAAGCGATGATCTCGCCGCCGACGTTGTGCTTGCGAGCATCGCGGTCGGTCATGACGCCATGGCTGGTGGAAATAATGGCGGTACCAAGGCCACCGCGGACGCGGGGCATGTCGGCAACGCCGGTGTACTTACGCAGGCCCGGCTTGGAAATGCGGCGGATGCCGTTGATGACCTTAGCCTTCTTGGGACCATACTTAAGCGTGATGTGCAGAGTCTTCTGGGGAACGGTGTCCTCGACATCGTAGCCCTCGATGTAGCCCTCCTCGTGCAGAACACGAGCGATCTCGACGAGCTTCTTGCTGCTCGGCATGGAGACCGTGGCCTTGTTCACAGAGTTAGCGTTACGAATGCGCGTAAGCATATCTGCGATCGGGTCTGTAAGGTTCATACAGATTCTCCTTCGTTCTTGATGAACACGTGCTCTTGGTTCTTCGCCGCCCTTAACGGCAAAGCCTAACTAGCACGTTTTCCCTGTTCCAAACGGATGCTTGAAACGCTGGTAGTGACTTACCAGCTGGCCTTCTTAACGCCGGGAAGCTCGCCCTTGAGTGCAAGCTCGCGGAAGCAGACACGGCACAGGCCGAACTTGCGGTACACAGAGTGCGGACGGCCGCAGCGCTGGCAGCGCGTGTACTCACGAGTAGAGAACTTCTGCTTGCGATTGCACTTGACGATCATCGATGTCTTAGCCACTTATATCCTCCTCACATAGAGTATTGTTCGCCCCAAGCGCCGCCCCCTTGTGGGAACGGCGCTTATAGGGCAGGTGAACCTATTTCTTGAACGGGAAACCAAAGGCGTCCAGAAGGGCCTTGGCCTCCTCATCGGTGTTGGCGGTGGTCACGAAAGTGATGTCCATACCACGCTGGTGATCGACGGAGTCAAAGTCGATCTCGGGGAAGATGAGCTGCTCGGTGACGCCCATGGAGAAGTTACCACGGCCGTCGAAGCTCTTGGCGGAGATACCGCGGAAGTCGCGGATACGGGGGATAGCGACGGAGGTCAGACGATCGAAGAACTCCCACATACGGTCGCCACGCAGGGTAACCTTGCAGCCGATCGGCATACCAGCGCGCAGGCGGAAGGTAGCGATGGACTTGCGGGCGCGGGTGATCATCGGCTGCTGGCCGGTGATGGCGCGCAGGTCGCGCACGGCACCGTCGATGGCCTTGGAATCGGTAGCGGCCTCGCCGACACCCATGTTCACGACGATCTTCTCAAACTTGGGGATCATCATGACGTTCTCGTACTGGAACTTGTCCTGAAGCTGCTGCTTGACCTCGTTGTTGTACTTGGCCTTCAGACGCGGCACATACTTCTCTTCTGCCATTGTTCACTCCTTCTTGGGGTTTTAAGCACGGGGCGTGGCCACGGTGGGTTGTCCTCGTGCCTCCTGACTGCATCCGCGCCGCTCATGGCATTTCGCGGTTTGGACTCGACGCAGCAGGAGCCGACAAAACAATCGGTACTATACGCGCATTGGGTGCGTATTTCCAGAAAAACATCGTCTGCCTGCACAACTCCACAACTCCCCCGCACAAATGGGTCCCAAAAAGCCGTTGCGGTGAAATAGGGACTGTTTGACAGCTTAACCGGCTTAAACAATCCGTATTTCACCGCAACTCATCGGCTTCCTCTTGAGGCGTGAAGCCGCAGACCGACGCGATGATGATAGCGGGCGTGACGATACCCGCGAATGCCGCCAGTACATGCTGCAGTGCATGGGGCAATACCTGCACAAACGAAACTTTTCCCGTACGTTCGAACAGGGCGTCCCCTGCCACCGACTCTGCCATTTGCGCCTCCCATACCCTAGGCAGCGGCCCTATGCCGCCCAACGGGCGGACATTATAGGGCATATGGCACAAGTAGCATTTTGACCCGCATGCGGCAGAGGGCTGGGGTAGCTAATTTGGGACGGGGCTCTTTTAGCTACCCAACAGCGAGCGAAAATCATCGAGCAGGCAGGGTAGCTAAAAGAGCCCCGTCCCAAATTAGCTACCCCTGGGATGCGACTAGCGCTTGCGGGGGACGAGCTTGGTGCGACGCAGATGGATCATCTCGGCGGCGATGGAGATGGCGATCTCTTCGGGATCCTCGGCCTGAATGGCAACGCCGATCGGCAGGTGCAGCTCGTCGATCTGGTCCTGCGTAAAGCCCTCCTGCTCCAAGCGAGCCCGCACAAAGGCCGTCTTGCGGCGCGAACCCAGGCAACCCAAATAGGCGGGCTTGGCGCGCAAGGCCTGAATCACCACATCGATATCGGACTTGTGGCCCGCCGTGGCGACGACTACCAGATCGCGCGGACCGATGGGGCATTGCTCGTCCAGGTTCTTGTAGTCGACCAGACGACGGTCGTAGACGCCGGGCACCCATTCGGGCGTCAACGTGCCGGGGCGGTCATCGCACGCCACAACGGCAAAGCCCGCCGCCGTGAGCACGCGCGCCGTCGCGGCGCCCACGTGACCGCAGCCAAAGATGTATGTCAGGCCTTCGGGGCAAAGCGTCTCGATGTGCGCCGGGGGAATCTCGGAGGCGGCGTTGGTGTAGGTGACCTTACTCCCCTCTTCCGTCAGCGAAAGCCCGGGGCAACCCACAATGGTGCGGCGCGACTCCTCGCCATGGTATTCGGCAGCGTCGCCTTCGAGCGCGCTTGCGATAAACGGTTCAAAGTCGATGACGAAGTCGCCGATGCGTCGATACGCCAAGACGTCGGCAACCGACTGGAACAACGGCGCCTGCGATGCATCCAGGTGCAGATAGCACAGGCAGATGGCTCCGCCGCAGATCATGCCGGTATCGGAGTTCTCGCCGCCCATGGTGTAGCGGACCAGGCGCGACTGCCCTGCGGCCAACAGCTCGCGCGCCTCGGCCAGCGCAAGGAGCTCAATCTTACCGCCGCCGATGGTGCCCGCTTGGCTGCCATCGGCAAAGACGGCCATCCATGCGCCCACACCGCGCGGCGATGACCCTGCCGTGCCGGCCACTACCACCAGCTCGCACGTCTTACCAGCCTTCAGAGCGCCAAGCGCAGCATTCACCACATCGAGCTTTTCCATCGTCGCTTCCTATCCCCTAAAAACGTCGGTGAACATGGCGAGCGCCTCGAGCACGCCGCCGCCGACCGACGTCGCCTTGTCCGAAATATAGTTGATATAGCTGGCATCGCCGCGTGGATCGACATCGGCACATTTAAAGCCCTCGGTCACCAGAACGCCGTCGGCCAAAAGCCCGCGCAAGCAGCCGTCAATCTGCGTGACCATGGGAGTGTCGCCCGCATACCCGATCACATCGCCGGCACTCACGATGTCGCCAATCGCGCGGTCGGACCTAAACACGCCGGCGGCGGGGCTGTGGATAACGCGCTCCTTGCCATAGCCGGCGATGACACCCGGCACGCCCGTATTGGGCTGGGGCGAGCCCTGGGTGATGACGTGGCCGAGAAAATGCCCGCGCATGGTCTCGACCACGGCATCGCAATCGACCGGCGCGGTAAAGCCCGGCCCCACGGCGATGACGACAGGCGCCATATCGCGCGTGGTGCCCAAATTGCGCTTGGCCAGGATCGCGTCGACCACGGCAGCGGGCTTAAGTTCGTCGAGCATCTTGGCCTGGGGATCCACCACGACGGCGACATCTCCGGCCTGGGTAATTGCAAGCGCCTCTGCCGGCGTCTGCGCCAAGCGAGCGCGAATGCCCTCGACCTGGACCTCGCCCAGGCGAATGGCCTCGCAAAAACTGATCGTGCGACGGATACACGTGGGAACCGCGATATCGGCCATGACAACCGACACGCCGGCGCGCACCAAACGGGCGGCGACGCCCGTGGCGATATCGCCGGCGCCGCGAACATAAACGAGCATTTCCGGGGCACCTCCCTGTGCTACGGTTTGAGCAGAGCAAAAGCGGTTCGGCCGCTACTCTGATGATTATTTATTATCACAGTATTATACGGCGGTGAACAGATGGAAACGACGAGCGGAAACCTTGCCTCCGCGCTCAAGCTCGAGCCGGGCATTACCGCAATTATCGGCAGCGGTGGCAAGTCGACCTTGCTAAAGGCGCTCGGCCTTGAGCTTATGCGCGCGGGCGACCGCGTGCTCCTCTGCACCACCACGCATATGTTTCCCGTCGCCGGCGTGCCATGGGACGGGTCGAGTCGTCGCCTGGACGCCGCACCTTGGAAGCCGGGCGCCTCACATGTCCCCGGTTGCACCTGCGAGGCCTGCGCGGGCCTTGCGCGGGGAAGCATCTGCCAAGCAGGTGTCTTGGACCCCGAGACGGGCAAGCTCTCCGCCCCCGCCGAGCCGCTCGGCGAGCTGGCACAACGCTTTAACTACGTCTTGGCCGAGGCGGACGGCAGCAAGCGGCTCCCGCTCAAGGCCCACGCCGCCTGGGAGCCGGTGATTCCCTCTGGCACGGCCAACATCGTCTGGATCGTCGGCGCCTCGGGGCTCGGCAAGCCCGTTGCCGAGGTTGTCCACCGCCCCGCGCTCTTTTGCGAGCGTTGCGGCTGCGAGCCCACCGACATCGCCACGCCCGAGCGCGTCGCCCAGGTGCTCAATGCCGAGATGCAGGCGCTGGGACTCTGCACCGCACGCGTCATGCTCAACCAAGTCGACGCGCTCAGCGACCCGGCTATGGCAGCCCGCTTCGAAGCAGCCCTCGGCCGCCCCGTCGTCGCCACCAGCCTCCAGGGGTAGCTAATTTGGGACGGGGCTCTTTTAGCTACCCCATGTTGAGAGAAAAATCATCAGGTAGGCAGGGTAGCTAAAAGAGCCCCGTCCCAAATTAGCTACCCTGGCGGCACCCCCTGCTAGCGGGGCACGTAGCAGGCCGCAACGTGTTCTGAGACGCGGCGCTGGCCCTTGGCGGTGTCGACATCCCACAGCTCGTAGGCACGTGCCTCGACCAACTGGATATCGGCACGGCCGCGCAGCAGCGACGATCCGCCGTCCTTGCCCTTAAGCCCCATAAGGTTAGGAAAGAAGCTCGCGGGGAACAGCACCGGAGAGGCCGGCTCGCCGTTCAGGGCAAGACGCACGGGCGCGACACCGCCGTTGGCCTTAAAAGCACCGGCGAGTGCCTCAAAGGAATCCGAACTCACGAGCGGCTGGTCGCCCGGCAAAAAGAGGCAGCCCCTCCAATCGCGATCGGCTCCCCAAGTAAGGCCGGCGCGCACGCTCTCGCTCCTGAGCGCGCCATCATGCAGCACGCACGGGCAATGCTTGTCCTCGCAAATCTGAGCAACCTCGGGCCAACGCGTCGAAACCACAACGTCAAAGCCCCGGGGAACCGAATCGATGGTCCGGGCAATCAGCGGCTCGCCATAGATATCGGCAAGCATCTTGTTAGAGCCAAACCGCTTGCCCTCGCCCGAGGCCATAATGACGCAACCAAGTTTCATGGCGATACCTCCCCTGAAGCCATCGTACCCATAACGCGCGTCGCGGGGCATCTACATCGAAAGCGCTTATCCCGCACGCCCACGATGCAAAAGGGGGCATCCCGCCGGTTGGCAGAGCGCCCCCTTTACATGGCTTACCTCAACCCGGCTTTAGACCTGAAACCAACGGACGGCGTTGCGCTCATAACGCAGCGGCACTTTCGTTATTTGCGAACAAGTGGGGTTTATGGCAAAGTGTGCCCAAACTAATTTTTAGGAAGGCACCGATGACCCCCGCACAGATTGAGTTTTATAAGCGCCTTGCACACGGCCTGGCGCTCCAGTTTGGCCCCAACTGCGAAGTCGTCGTCCACGATCTGGAGACCGAGGACGTGGACCACTCCATCGTGGTAATCGAAAACGGCCATGTAAGCGGGCGCAAGCTGGGCGACGGCCCCAGCCATATTGTGTTTGAGTCCATGCACGAGGACACCACCGACGTGCACGACCGCGAGCCATACCTCACCAAAACCGCCGATGGCAAGCTGCTTAAGTCCTCGACCATCTTTATCCGCAACGACGAGGGCAAGCCCGTCGGCATTTTGGGCATTAACTATGACATTACGCTCATGAAAGCTTTTGAGCGCTCGCTCGATGCCTTTACCGGCACCGACGGCACGGGCTACACCGAGCCCGAGCCCATTACCAAAACCATCGGCGACTTGCTCGAAGATCTGCTGCGCGAGTGCGAGCAATACGTGGGCAAGCCCGCAGCCCTTATGACCAAAGATGAGCGCATTCGCGCCATTGGCTACCTCGATCGTCGCGGCGCCTTCCTCATTTCCAAGTCGAGCGAGCGTGCCTGCGAGTTCTTTGGCATCTCTAAGTACAGCTTCTATAGCTACCTCAACGAAGCAAAGGCAGAGGCCGGCGAAAAATAGTCAGCGCGCCTGCGCCCCTCCCCTTTTGGGCGCGAGTTCTGGAATGCACGAATCCAAGACTCGGCCGCAAGGCAAGTTCCATATAATCGAAGGACGAGATAGTTCGAAAGGATGGAACAAGATGGGGTCGAGCAACGCATCGCGCAACGGCCACGGAGGCTTCGCTTCTGCCGCCAGGCATGCGAAACGCGCGTTTGACGAGGGCGAAGACGATCTGTTTGCGTTGAGCCTCGACGACGTGATGAGCGACCGCCCCTGGACCGCCGACGAGCTCATGGGCGACGGAACCCATTCGGCAGGCGATCCTTCCGAGACGGCATCGTTTATCGCCGCGGCGCAGCATCTTGCGCCCGAACCGCCCGTTGCAGATCTCGACGACTTTGCGACCCGTCAGTTTGCCTTCGATTCCTGGGCTGATGCCGATCTGGACGAAACATCTGCCGGCGCGCCGACGCTCGGCGAGCCGGTAAATCCACTTGTCGCCGCGTCCGCTTCCGAATACGAGCCGGACGACCACGCGCAAGCTATGCCCACATCCTCATACACCGATAGCCACACTGACAACGACGATTATTATGGCGACTACTACGCCGCGGAAGAGGCGCCGCGCTTTTTGGATTTCAATCCAGTAGCAAAGATTATCTTTATAGCGATTGTCGTGGTGCTACTTGGCGTCATTGCGTTTGAGGGATTCCAGCTGTTCCGCAGCCCCGTCGAGTTCGAATCGGCAACGCAGCAAAAAGAGGACGAGAGCAACGACTACCTCGACGTCAACAACCTCAAGGGCGACCCCAACGACGGGGACGAGTAGCGAGGGCTGAGGGCGGCTGAAACGTCCATATGTAGCACCAGCTTCTACGTGCTGTTTTGTTATCCGGTTACACTTTTCCAGATGTTGAGACCGTCAGATTCGACACTTTTCCGTACTTTTGAGGTGCCGATTCCGACACTTTTCCGTACTTTCTTACGGCTGATTTCGACACTTTTCCGAATGTTGGCCGAATAATTGCCGCGTAATCAAGCGCCGTCTGCACATCATTTCGCAGGCGCGCTTGATTTGTGTCCGCGCGCGCTGATACACTCCATCGTGCCCGCAAGGAGCGGGTGCGTTTTATCCAGAGTCGGGGTAGAGAGTTGGCTCCACGATCCCGACGCCAACCGGCCAAGAGGCACGGTGGCCCTGCCAACATCGATGAAAGGAGTCCGTATGGACAATTTCTCCGTGCGCAGTGAGCGCAACTTCCACAACCTGGCAGCCAAGCCAAAACGAATGCATCTTCTGGACGCACCGAGCGGCTATGCCTCGGCCATGGTTAAGAGCAGCCTCTCCCACCAGATGCGCTTTACGGTACAGAAGCTCGAGGAAGAGCTCTGCGCCGCCGGCGACCCGCACGTACTGCAGATCAAGCTGCTCGGAGATGACTCCTGCGAGCCGTCCAGCTGGATGCTCTTCGCCGACGGCGTGTGCGTTGCGGACGGATCTGGCGCCTTTGCTCGCGAGTGCTTCTACGAGGAAGCCGAGGTATTCCTGGACCTGTGCCGCGACGCCGTGCGCGCGGCCGGGCTGCACCAGTGGAGCCAGAGGGAGTACGAGCTGCTGAGTGTGACCCGCGGGATTGCGGGGGCATAGCCGAACTCGCGTACCGTTAAGGCTGCAAAGCACTAAACGCACCCACTCGACTCGCTAGTTACGAGATAATGCACTAAGGACTACTAGGGAGAAAGCATTCCCAGGTTAATCGCTCAGCCATGCAGGAGATCCATCATGGCCCAGAGATAATTCGATATATGGCAAGATCCCATCATTGGATATGGGGATGCAACAGGTCTTTCCGCAGGAGGCAAATTCAAACGCCCAGATGACGTCGAAATCCCTCCAAGACCAAAGCGCAACAATGAGTCTGCCGAGAGAGTTATTGACCTCTGGTAAGAACTCTGCCCCACATCCAGGTGGCTAAGAAACAAGCTGGAGATTAAGGCGGCAATCGAATACCCAATAACAAGGGGGCGTTGAAGATAGTTCTTCAACGCCCCCTCCCCTGTTACTTACGAGCGATATGTCGTCTTTACGTTGTAGAAGAAGTCAGGTTCCCAAATGGCTTCGAAGTGCTTCTCGGCACAATTGATCTTACCCTGCTCGGTCGGGCGCGTATGGATATCGTTGTTTCCGCCGCCCTTAGTCTCGGTAACAAAATACACGCGATGCTCGCCCTCGATCTCTTGCACGTAAGCCCAATCGGGGTTGTAGGATCCTAACGGCGTGTCGATCTTAAAGCTGCTCGGCAGCTTGGCAAACACCTTGATCTCCTCGGCCTGATCAAGCTCAACGGCAAACGGCTTCTCAACCGACGACGAGTCGTAGACAACATAGTTGTATAGACTCTTGTGGTGCGCGGACTCCCAGGCGTTCTGGCCAACGTAGGCCTTAAGATCTCCTGGGTCCAGGTCTTTCATCGTGTACCAATCTTCCTCGGGCAGCTTGGTGTACTTAATTCCCTTGGCAATTGCCACGGCCTTAACCTTGTTCACCTTAGAAGCCACCTGGGCTAGGAACAGCGCGGGATTGAGAGCAAACTCGTCATAGCGACCACAACCCTCAAGAATGCGCTTGATGGTAGCACGGGTAAGACCGACGGCATCCTGCAGCTCCGCGATAGGATCGGGCAAGTCATACACTGCGCGACCCGCCGTTCGCACGAGCGCGGTCGAGCGCGCCTCGGCATTCACTCCAGCTGTATCTACGGTCAGATCTGCACGCGTGCTCAGGATTTCAGGCGCCTTCACCTCAGGCATCTTGGCAATCTCCTCGCACGCGTCCTCGACCAGCTTGTCGGAGTCCACATCGACCTCAAAGCGTGTGCGTTTGCGAATGCGCTCCCAAAGCTCCTGGAAAGCAGGGTTGGCAGTCACATCCTTGCAGAGCTTAACCTCAACCTCCTTGGCCTTGTCGCGAATCTGCAGCTTCTGAGCCTTCTTGAGGATAATGCGCTCAACCTCGGTCTTAACGTTTTCCAGACCCTCGGGAACAGGGACACTACCCTGCTCGGCCGCCTGCTTGAGCTCGGGTGTAATCTTGCCCTTATCATCGATGAGCCCCTGGTCCTTAAACGAGTCGAAGACGGCCTTAGACTTCTGGAAGCCCAAGAGCTCCTCGGTTCCGTCCTCGCGTTCCACCACGACATTCGAGAAAGACTCAGCGGTGAGAATACCAAACTTGTAGCCATCCTCCTCAAACTCAGACTGCAAGCCATTGGCAAACGAGTCATAGCTCTCGTTTGCGATGACGGTCAGTACGTTCACGCCTTCGTCATAGCAGCGCTCACCATTCTGATCTACGCACAAACGAAGACCACGACCGATTTTCTGACGCTTAGTCAGCTTGTCCTTGGTTTCCACCAGCGTGCAGATCTGGAACACGTTGGGGTTATCCCAGCCCTCCTTAAGGGCGGAGTGGCTCCAGATAAACTGAATGCGTTTCTTTGCACGCGTCTCGTCGTCATCGCCGTCCGCAGGGAAGGAAAGTAGTGTCTCCTTATCACGCATGATAGTCTCGAAGGTCGAAATGTCGGCCGCCGAGGACGCCGCATCGGTCGTATTCTTTAGTCGCCCCTTGCCGTCCTGCGAGAAGTAGCCCGAATGCACCGCAGTAGCATCCGTATCCAATTTCACGTCAGCTTCGGCATAGCGCTTGCGCCACTTGGGCGAATTCACCGCTGCGGTATATTCCTCCTCGAACATCTGCGCATACTCGCCGTTTCGCACCGGATCATACAGACGGTACTTCTCAACCTTGTCGACAAAGAACAGCGAAAGCACCTTGATGCCGCGCGGGGCAAGCTCGAGCTGACGCTGCAGATGGTCCTCGATGGTGCTCTTGATTTGCGCGCGCTTGATAGCCTCGGCCGCAACATCACCAACGGCCTGACCAAGCCCGATGCGTTCGCCGTTCTGGAACTCAACCCATTCGTCGCCAGCAGCAGCGGAGATGTTACTCACGATCCAGCCGGCCTCATAGTCGGCATTCTCGCCGCTCTTGTTAAACAGGTTGTCACCCGTCTTGACGTTTACCTTTTTGCGCTTCTGAGAACCATCCTTCTGGCGCACATCAATCGTCAGCTTGGCCGTAATGGACGAGGCGATCTTTGTAGACTCAAGCCTCACGTACGAGCCATTCAGGTCCTCCTGCGAAAGCACCGAATCGACGGTAATGCCCTTGACCAGTCCACGCTGAAAGGCATCGACAGGCGTCAAGCGATAAACCTTGTTATATGCCTCCTTGTGCGTGGCTGAGTAGCGCAACACGAACAGCGGGTTCAGGCTGCGGATGGCTTTCTTACGCTTGGCGGTAGAGTCAACGCTCTGCGGCTCATCGATGATGACGATGGGATTGCATGAAGCCACAAGTTCGCGGGGGATCTGGCCACCAATAAGATCTTCACTTGGACGATGAAACAGGTTGCGTTTATCCCTCTTACCCGCCGACTCAGCAATCTCGTCCTCATCGAAGTCGTTGTCCTTGTCGAAGGCGCCGATGTTGATAATCATCACCTGGATGAAGCTTGAGATGGCGAACCCGTTGATGCGCTCCATCTTGCTCGAATCGTAGACGAAGCACTCGAGTGGCGTCTTGTCGTAGAGCACGTCGAAGTGGCTCTTGGTGCTCTCGAAACTCTTCTTCACGCCCTCGCGGATGGCGACGCTTGGCACGACAATAATGAACTTAGTCAACCCGTAGCGGCGGTTGAGCTCGTAGATGGTGCGGATGTAGCAGTAGGTCTTGCCGGTGCCGGTCTCCATCTCCACGGTGAAGTCACGCAAGCGACCGTCGGTGGGCACGCTCGTTGGGGCGAGCGCGTTGCCCTCTTGGATGGCGTGAAGATTACGCTCCAGTTGGGAGCCAGAAAGGCGCAGACCGTTGGCGTGGCCCACCTGGACAACCTGGCCCTCATGGAGGCCGATGCCCATCTCCGCGACAAAATCGGAGTCCATGAACTCCTGGCCGCGAAACAAGTTACATACAGCATCGATGGCCTCGACCTGATGCTCTTGATCGGCAGAGTATTTTATTTCCAAAGCCATGCGTTACACCGTCCTCAGCTGTACCTCGTAGCCAGCCCGTTCCTCCACGCGCCTAAACGCTTGGACGGCATTGAGCTTGAGCGTATCGGTAAGGATCGAGTCGCGCATGAGCACACGGCGCGGCTCCATGTCGGCGATAGCATCGAGCGCTTCCATGGTAAGGCCGTCCGCCAGACAGCACACGAGCTCGCCGCAAGCGACAGAATATACGGGGTAGCCGACGACTTCCTCCTTCTCGACGGGAAGCGTGAGCTCGAGTCCCCATTTGAGCATCATCTCAAAGACGATATCCATATCGGAGCGGTCGGGATTGACCACGTCAAGGACGAGCTGCCCGGGTTGGGGCTTTTCGATGCCAGAATAGTCCAACTCGAGTACCCTAAACCCCTCATCAAAATGAACTGGTTCAACGGCCATTTCGGCCACCTTCACACTAGCCTTCCTGACGCGCTCTTCCCCAATTTCGCAAATATTCATAAAACCCGCTTTATACGCAGCGGTTTTTTCACCACAAGGCTGTGGAATCTGCACCATGATGAAATGACGACTCGCACCGGTTTCGGCATTCAATTTCATAACAGCATGCGCCGTTGTGGCTGACCCGGCAAAGAAGTCGAGAACAATTGCATCTTCATCAGAAATGCTAACGAGCCGTTCGATGAAACTCAGCTGCTTAGGATTGTCGAATGGTGTGCAGAACTCCTTATTCAGCATGTTCACATCCGGCCTCTGATCGTCAGACATGATCGATTTCGGCCTCTGAGTTAGATTTTCAGAAAGATATCGCTTCACTCGCGGAAGGCTGCCGTCGGTATGGAAATGGATCCTGTCTTCGGCAATTAGTTTTTCAATTGTATCCGGTTTATAACGAAAGCCCCCAGGCGGAACAGGATCGTTTTTTCCAGTCAGTGGATTAAAGATGGGCTCAGGATTTCCGTTCGGAACGCCACCCATGTCACCCTTCTGATATAGGCCTCTTTCATCAAAGTACCAATAGTTAACAAAGTCAGTGAATCGGGGATATTTCGTAAGCTCCTTGAGCTCATCGGTAATCTGTTCCGAAGTCAGCCCCATTTTTTGGAGTTGCTTTACTTTCGCGACATATTCATCAACATTATTTTTTGCAACGCCCCATTTTTGATCAGCATGCTTTGCCTTCAGGACGTCGATATTTCTTGCATACACAAGACAATACTCATGACTAATTGAAACAAATAGGCTCTGATTCTTGGAGCTATTCGTATTCCGAACAATCGTCGCGATATAATTGCCTTCACCAAACACTTCATGGCATATTTCGAGGGCATTTTTATACTCATGGTCGTCGATGCTCATGAAAAGGCAGCCATCTTGTGATAGCAACTCTCGCGCGAGGCGAAGACGAGGGTACATCAAATTGCACCAGCGTGTATGTCTCGCGCCACTGACATCAGGGCTTGATTGCTCCGTAAGTCCGACTATCTCTTTGTAGTGCTTAATCGGGTCGCTATAAGTATCGGAATAAACAAAGTCGCCTTCGGTGTTATACGGGGGATCGATATAAATCTGCTTTATTCGCCCATGGTATCCATGCTGAAGGAGCTTCAAGACCTCAAGGTTTTCTCCCTCGATAAATAGATTTTCCGAGTCAAAGCTGCCGTCCTCGCCATGGCGGCCACGGCTCTTCTCAACGCAGGGGCGCAACGTGGCAGTGCTCGGCGTCTGCGACTGACGAATGGCGTCCATCTTGCCAGGCCAGGTAAAGGCGTAGCGCTCCCGGCCCTCGTCGACCTCGTCACCAAGCTCCAAGCGCAGCTTATCAAAGTCGATACCGCTCTCGGTAAATACCTCGGGCATCAACTCTTTGAGCTGCGCCAGGCGGTCTTCCACGAGGTCTTCGGACTCGAGGTTCATCTTCTCGATCTCAGCCATTGCAGATCTCCTTTATCTCGTCGGTCGTCTGACCGAGCTCCTTTTCCAGCTTTTTGAGGTCCATGCGTAGGTGCGCAGATTCATTCAGGGTCAATTCCCGATCGCGACGGCGTCGCTTGGTATCCTCAACTTGCGAAGCGAGCACATCTCTCCGCGCCACCAACCCCTCCAGACGCTCACAATCCTGTTCCGCGCACGCCGGAAAGAATCCTAGAGACGGAACCACGCGTGAAAGTCGCACTGCCCAGGCAATGCTGCGCAGATAGACCAGAAGATTCACCTGTGGCAATCGCTCAAACGCGAGTGCATCCAAAAACGGTGCATACCGTGTGTCACCAAGATCGAATGCCCCCGTTGACTCAACGTCATCAATCACCATGGCGCCCTGCTCAGCAAGGCTCTTACGCGTCGTTGCCAGCGAAATGCAAGCCTCGTCCTCGCCGCCAAACAGAATCACCGTTGGATTGGGAAAACACTTGTGGACGAGCCTTGCCACCTCGGCATAAGCCGCCCCACGGGACAGCTCGCATCGAAGGATGAGCACGCTTTGAATATCGTGTTCATCATCTTGAACAGGTGCGATGCGCGTCGTGGACTTTTGCACGGTGGCAAAGTGCATAAGCGCAGCTACACGATCGAGCACTTTCTGCTCGGTCTTTGTAAGCTGAGCTTGGCGCGTGAGCACCGTCTTGGGGATACGCCTGTCGCCCGCCAGAGCGGCATCGGGCAAACAGAACACGTCGTTCCAGTCAAAACCTCTCATCGCAACACCGCAAAACTGATCAGCGAGTAATCGTCGAAGCCAAGGCTCGTGCCCGTTCCCACTTCGCCCAGCGAGAACAGGCTCTCAATGCCCTTGTCCTGTTGCACGCCGCTAATGGTGGCAACCACTTTGTCCAAAAGCTCGGTGTAAGCGCCCATACGCTCGCCGTCGCGCGTCTCGCGGTTAAAGTCGCGACACAGCTCCGCAATTGGCTCAGATTCGCCCGCGCAACAGGCGCGCATCATATCGAGCGCATGCTTGGGCTGTGTATGTTTGGTCATCACATCGCCGTCGGCCGATACGTACACCACGTAATACGGGAAGGTAGGATTCGTGTCCTTGGGGTTCGCATTCTCATCGTTTTGCGCCAAACAGAACACCACGCCCGGCGCCACGGAATCACGCAGTTCATCGGGAATGCGCGCCACCGCATGCATACCAGCCGGTGAGTTTTCTAAAAGACCCGGATGTTCCTTTTCGTAGCGCTGCAATTCAACACGAAAATCATCGAAAGCGAAGTCGGTGATCGAGATGCCGCCTGAAATATCCTCCAGATCCAGCACCTCGCTCTTGAGCTGCTGAAGTTGCTGGCGACGATACTTAAGGTCGTTCATCTCGCCCGTTGCTTTGGACTCCAGCACGTTCTCCTCGCCGGTGGCCGAGGCGTCGAGCAAGGCCATACGACCCTTTACGCGACTCTCGAGCTGAATGTACTCATCGAGCGCAATGTCGGGCCAAAAGTCCACCAACTGAATTTGCGTGTTGGTGGAGCCCAAACGGTCGATACGACCAAAGCGCTGGATAATGCGTACCGGATTCCAGTGAATGTCATAGTTGACGAGACAGTCGCAGTCCTGAAGATTTTGGCCCTCGGAGATGCAGTCCGTGGCAAAGACAACATCGATTTCGCCTGCAGCGAGAGACGCCTCGGGCAGCTCCTTGGAGCGCGGACTAAAGTACGCCAGGATGTTCTCGAAGGTGGTTCGGCGCAACTTAAGCGAGTAAGTGCGATTTGCGCTTCCGGCAACCTCGGCACACTCAAGGCCGAGCTCGTTCTTAAGGCGAGGCGCCAGCTGATCAAACAGATAGTCCGCCGTGTCCGCAAACGCCGTGAATACGAGCACTTTGCGGTTGTCGGGGTTGTAGGGGTTATTGACCTTATCGACTATGAACTTGTAGAGCTCATCCAACTTGGCATCGCGCTCAGGCGTTACGGCATTGGCATAGTCGAGCAGACGGTGCAGCACAGTGATGTCAAAGTCTAAATCGCTGCCCAGACGCAAGGCATCAACATCGCGCAGGTCGACGCGAACCTTGCCGCCGCGCTCGATTTCCTCGGCGTCATCGTCATCCATGCCATCCTCGATGCCCGCCGCATCATAGCTGCCCGCTCCCATGGCCGCAGGGTCATTGAGCTGTGCGCGGAGCGCCTCGCATCCCGCCAGGATGCGCGAGAGCGTGATTCGAAAACTGTTAACCGAAGATTCCATTCGCTTGAGCACGTTTACGCGCATAAGGTTGGCAACAGCACCCGTACGGTGAACCTGGCTCTCAAAGTCCTTGCCCCAGGTGTCGCCGTAACGATCCTCGTACTTACGACGTTTATCGCCGCGTACATAAGAAAGCAACTGATACTGCGCAAACGTGAGCTGAGCGATCATGTCATTGAGCTCAGCGATAGGCGGAAGCTCCCCCGCCAAATCGATTGGCGTGGTAATAGAGAGGGGCTTGCGACGCTGCGGGAACGTACCCGAAGCGGCACCATAGTACTTAGAGATATGCTTGCGGCTGCGCGCGATGGTAAGCACGTCGAGCAGCTTAAAGTAATCGGCGTTGACGGCGTTGACGAAGCTCTCGGTGGTGCGCTCGGCATCGTCGAGCTTGCTCCACTCGTTGAAGCGCGCTTGTGCTGTACGGCACACCTGAGTAATCGACTCAATACCATCAGTATCCGCCAGATACGCATCATCGCCCTCGGTGATGAGCTCAATCTGGTTGCGCAGATCCAGCAGGCGATTGTTCACAGGCGTAGCCGAGAGCATCAGCACCTTGGTGCGCCGTCCACTCTTAATCACATCCTCAATGAGGCGTGTGTAACGGTCCTTTTTCTCGGAATCCGTGCTCTTGTTACGGAAGTTATGGCTCTCATCGATCACCAGCAGGTCATAGTGGCCCCAGCGTAGGTGCTCCAGGTCGACATCGCCGCTCATGCCCGCATAACGGGACAGATCGGTGTGATTGAGTACGGTGTAGTTAAGACGATCGTCCGCCAACGGGTTGCGGTCATCGTTATCTTGCGTCCACAGTGTCCAGTTATCGCGCAAGCGTTTAGGTGCCAGTACCAGAATGCGGTCATTGCGTTCCTGGTAGTACTTAATAACGGCGAGTGCCTCATAGGTCTTACCCAAACCAACGCTGTCCGCAATGATGCAGCCCTTGTACTTCTCGAGCTTGCGGATGGCGCCCACCACGGCGTCCTTTTGGAAGTCGTAGAGCTTGTTCCAGACAACGGACTCCTCAAACTTAAGGCCGGGCCTCAAATCGTTATCTTCGTCGGAAAGGTAATCGCGGAACAAGTGGTAAAGCGTAAGAAAATAAACGAACTCGGGCGGATTCTCGCGATAGAGTGTGCCTACCTGCGCCGCCACCTCATCGGTAACATCGGCGACCATCGCAGGCTTATCCCAGACGGACTCAAACATCGCCTTTAGGCCGGCAGTTTCCGTCGCGCCCTCGTAGTGGCTTACGCCCATTACGGTGTTGGGGCGGCGCTCGTAACCAAGTCCTTCCTGGGTAAAGTCAGCGGCGGCACCCATGAAAGCATGGTCGTCGCCATTGGGGTTCTCGACTATATAGGTGCCTCCGGGCTGAATTGCCCCGTTCATCTTGGCAGATTGAAACTCGCACTTAGCGCGCACCCATTCGGCGCACTCGCGGGCAATGGCGCGTTGATTGAGATTGTTGCGCAGCGTGAGCTCGAGACCCAAACCGCCCACGCCACGCTCGCGCGAGCATTGCGATATGGCAAACTGGCGTGGGTCCTTATCGGTGGCCATGCGCTTAACGAACGTAGGTTCGCTAAAGAGAAAACGCACTGAGTCAAGCTTCTCCAGCTCTTCTTTGAGCTCAGAGAAAGCAAAGACCGTAAAGTAACTGCTGATGATTGAGAGTTTGGCGCCCTCATCGATGGATTTAGCGAGTGCGTCTCCCAGACGATTGCGTCCGACGTTATCGAGAAACTCCATCAGCACACCGTCCTTAAGACGGCGTGCCAAGCTATTTCATTATTGACCGAGAGGGAACGCCCGCTTCGAAGCGCCCCCCCCCGAAGTTTATCCGCAGGTATATCCACGAAGTACACTCCAGGTTTAATTGCTATCGTCTCAGGACGCAGAGGCCCCTTGCTAAAACTTTATCCATTGTCTCCCAACTATAGAGGAGCGTCAGGACATTTTCGGCAAGCGGGTTATCTCTACGACCTCAATTATTTGTTGTGCAATTAATAGACACCGTTCATGTACTTCGTGAATGCTTCGTTATTTTGTGTACCACGCAGGTCGGGACGATGTCGACCTTGACCCTTGTTTGCTGTATTTGAACCTCACTTTATATTTTGCCTCGATGCCGAGGCGCTTTTCCTTAAACACCGGATCGTCAATGACCCATAGCGCACCGTGTTTGCTTCGCTTATCAATACAGGTGAGGCCCAGAGAGTTCAACTCAGCAAGCAAAGCATCCCCGCAACCGTTTCCTTTATGCCATTTAAGTGCTTCTGATTGCAGCGCATGTGCAATGCTAGCCCGCTTACCCTTAGGGTACAAAATCCATCCGGAAAGACCAGTGTTCGCGCCGGTGTCCCCAAAGTTGTAAACGCAACTGTAATCAAACGAAGAACAGATGTCCTTTATTGACGCCCGCATTGATAAGTCCCCAGGCACCCAAAAGACGTCCGCCTGCTCGGTTTCATAGAACCGATGCCCTGCCCGTTCGAGTGCGAGCAGAAGCATCTCCTGACGCGAATCCTCAGTTATTGTCTGTCCACGTTGTTCGTCCACCTGCTCGCACTGGCCGCTTGCGTCGTCATTCTCGATCACATCCGAGCAGCCAGCCGCAACAGCAAAGTCATCCGCCTTGGCATGCGCTTCCTTAGCGCCATCATCTTTCGATAGCATATCCGGCTCGCGCGGCGGCTCCTGTTCTTGAAGAGCAGCTGCGATGGCCGAATCTCGAGCAACCGTGGACTCGAGTGTGTTCTCGTCCACTTCGTCATCGAAATTGTCACGAACCGCCTCGAGCACTCGCTCGAGAAGTTCGCTGGTGTCACGGGCAACCGTGGGGAACTGCTGGCCTGGCTTAATGTCGTAAATAGCGAGTTCGGCTACAACTCGATCCATCGTTGCATCCCGATCGCTGTAGAACTCACTACCTCGAATACGGATGAAATCCCATCCCACACGCTCCAGAATCGTCTGTCGCTCCATGTCTGCGATAATTTGCCCCTCGGTTGAATGCCAACGATCGCCGTCGCATTCGATAGCAACGTTGTGATGGTCGCTTTGCACGACAATATCAATGCGGTAGCTTCCGACTTCCTTTTGCTGCTCATATTGATAACCGCGCTTGGAAAGCTCAGTGCACACCTGCAACTCAAAATCGGACTCGGCTTTTTCTTGCGCCTCCTCAATCTGAGTGTCAAACGTATGCGGGTCGAGCATGTACTCAATTAGCTGCCTACGCAGGTCGCCACTCTTTAAATCACGAGCTGGATCAAGCGAATATACAAGCCACATCTGGTCTTTCGCGCGGCTCGCAGCAACGTTGTAACGCTTCTTGTATGCGTCATCCGAGCCCGTCCCCATAAAGCGCAAGGGAGTCTCGGATTCGTTGCTGTCAACCATGCTTAGAATCATGACATCGCGTTCATCGCCCTGGAAACCCGCAGCGTTGCCGCAAATAATCTCATGTTTTTCAAACTCAGCGGGATCCATCTCTTTAAGCAGTTCGTTTCGAATCAAGTCAGCCTGCTCTTCTCCCAGCAAGGACAAAACGCCAAATGTCTTGTTTTCATATTCTGGCTGCTCAAGACAGGCACGGATAATCGCAACTGCGGCTTTGGCCTCTTGCTGGTTAATCTTCGCCTTGCCCGAGCGCATGCCGCTTTTGACGCGAAAGGGAACCAACGCCGGCATCAATCCACCCGCATCGGCGTCTCTCAGCGCCTTGATTTTTCCACCGTACGATAGCCCATTGCTAAAGCCGATGATATCCGGCACGCACCTAAAGTGCTCGGTAAGCATGATGGGCGAAAAGCCCTGCTGGGCAATTTCGTAAAGCGAGTATCTTGCTCGATACAGATGGGCGTTGGGAATTCCCTTTCCCTCGATATATGAAGCGGCCAATCCTTCGGCAGTGGATTCCTTTGCACCGACAGAAAGAGGGCTTACTTGTTTGTCATCACCAACAACAATTACCTTTTTTGCAAGATATGTAATAGCCAGGGCGGTCATGTCGGCCTGGCTTGCCTCGTCGATGATTACGATATCAAACAGATTGTTGGCGGGGTCAAAAGAGTCAAGCGCTTGGCCAATCGGCATAATCCATGCCGGCACAGCCCGCTGACATTTCGCCATGAGAGCACGGGCCTTCGAGCGATGCCGCGATGCATTCTTGCCCGTTCCCTTGCCAATTCGCGCGACCGTCTGCTTCCAGCCGTTCAGCGCGACCTTGAGCTCTGTATTGCTCTCAAGGTCCTTGTGAATCTTGAGCCACGCCATCATGCCTGCCAATTTTGCCGTTATGTCACGATAGCGTTTGCCCAGCTCAGAAATTTCCTTCTGGGGATTGGAAGAGTTTGCACGATCGGCATACTCAACAATTGCCTGGCACTGCTTGTATTTCCATGCTCGTTCGATATCCCGCGGAACGCTCGTAGCCCCGTGAACGCCCTCGCGCTCACGAACGGCTTGTGCCCATCCCGGAGCAATTTGCGACAACTGATTCAGTTGCTCATGTCGGCGCTTAACTGCCGCCCTTATTTCGCACAGCCACTGTAGACGATTGTACTGATCGCGGTATGTTTGCACCAAGCCGAGTTCGGGGTCAACCGCTTCGCCGAAATCCCCAGCTGGGCGAAGCTGCACGATGCAGTCGCTCAATGCGACAGCGGTCTCACAGTGCTTGGCCGAAGCGTCTTCGATTCTCTTCAAAACGTCCTCTGCCCATGCCTTAATCGCCCTTATTTTTTTGAGTGCGACACACAACTTAAGGTAATCCGTGAGATCCGTTTCCAGTGCTTGCAAGGTTTTGGCCACGACCTCCTTTTCGGAAATCATGGAAGGGCAGTCAAAGAACGCTTCATGAGAGATACCGTTTGAGTCCAATGCGTCAAACAGCTTGTCAATGCACTCGGCTTTCCACGCAAGGGCCGCCTTAATACCCTCAACATATCGAAATGCCACGTGCTCGGGCTCACTGCTATCCAACTCTGCAAAGCAGCTCACGCCAACGGTTCCCATAAGCGCATCCCATTGAATGGCGCAAGCGTGTCGCTTGTCCATAAGCTCTATGTAATCCAGGATGGCATCGCAGTCCTCGGGCGAAGCCGCCTGTGCCCCGTTGACCGCCACACCATCGGGCAAGCTCTTGACCGAAGAAAGCAACTTTCGCAGGCCCGTTTTAGCTAGGTACTCTTTGTACCCGCTTACAAGCGCGCGCAGTTGTTGATAATCGCCGTTGTCACCAAGCGCAACCTGCCTCGGAAACCACTTGCTTCGATATGACGAAGCCTGCTGTTCAAGCAACTGAACCTCATCGCAGAGACGATACCAGATCGTTTTCTCGCCCTCGCCCCTCAAGGATCTCGCAGCGACCCCTCGCTGCCACTCCTCGCTCAGAGCTCCGTGCATTACGAGGTTCTTCACCGTGCCGAATGCTTCGGACTCATCGTCCAAAACGGGAAGAACAGCCGATCCAATCTCCACCGTTCCCCCATCGTCGCATAGTTCCCAACCGTGGCGACGAATCAGCTCGTCCGCCAAAGAACTGGCTTGGTTATATTTCTCAAACTCCTGTGCATAGACGTCTGGCTTGGGGAGCAAAGCCATCCAGTCGACATCCTGTAGACAGATCGCCTCTGCCTCATCTTCTGCAGAGGCAATGCCGTTGCTTTGGTAAAGCTCCTCGACAATCGAAATATCAAGCTGCGCTAACAGCTTCACCTGGCCGGGAATAATGTCGTCCAGCTCTTCCTTATTCTTCGCAACAAATTGCGCGGCATCATGCGGAGTGAGGGTTTCATTCCCCAGATCAAACTGTTTGTTCTCGGCCTCTCGTTCAACAAAGGCGGATTTGCGCGCCTTTGCAAGATCAACCAGTATCTCTTCTCGCTGACAAGATAATTCCTGCACGGATTTATTCAGTTCACTTATCGAATGCTCGCCGAGATGGTTGACGATTGCTTCTACCGAATCACGAGCGTCCTTGCCGTTAGATGCCAGCGAAGACACACAAAGGCTTCTGAGCTCAGGAGGCATCTTGTCGGCAAGAACCGTCAAAGCCTTTGAGGTATAGCTCGTTACAAGCACCCTTTTGCCTTGTGCCAAAAAGCTTCCCATCAGGTTTGCAATCGTATGGGTTTTACCGGTACCCGGAGGGCCCTGAACGAGAACGGCGTCATCTTGCTCGATTCGCTTGGCAATCTCTAACTGCGCACGGTTGGCAGGTTTCGCCAATAGAATCTCGTCATCTTCTCCGTTTGCCTCCGCCAAGCGCCGAGAAACCGTAGACCCGTCCGATAAATCCTCAAGGACCGGAGTGGTTTCATCGTGCGTAAACTCGCCAAGAAGGCCGTTTAAGAACGCAGGGACGCGCTGAGTCTCATCAATCGTTTTTACAATTCTGCCGATAGCGCCCGCGGTTCCATCAGGGCGCTGCCTAAAGATTAAATAGAAACCGGGTCGAACGTCTATATCGGCTTCTTGGTCTCGCGCAGCATCAGCGCGGTCAAAATAACGAGACTTGGGCGATAGCTGATTCACGAGCAGTTTGGCTTCACGGGCAATTGCATCACGATCAAGCGGATGCACTTCTTCCTCGTCGAGCCTCTGTTCCGCCTCACTAATCTTGCTCATCGTCAGATTCTGAGACTGAGACAGCAGGTCCTTTTGAATCAACGTGTCGGAATCGACGTCTTCAACGGAAATGATTCCCTTTTCCGCATCGAGCTGAATCCTCATGTTCCGCGTAAAGACTGGGTGATCCACCCTCTTGTCTTCGGAAAGCCGAACGTTCATCGATGCGGCAACAACCTCGAGTTTATCGGGGTCGCTCTTGAGTTTTTCTTTCATTTTAAACAGGCGCTCATACACCCCAGAGGCTTCTGTCGCCTTAGTTTGGTATGTGACCCATTTGTCTCGCTCGCCACCCCATTCCTCAAGCAGTTGAGCTCTAGCGGGATCGGACATAAATAGATCTTGAGGCGCTTCTTCATTTGCCTCCGCAAGCTCCTCGGGTGGAAACTTGAACCCTATCTGGTTCTTATAGCTTTCCCATCCGCTTGTAATCCACGGCGCGATCTCATCCGGAGGCTGCGGGCACGTTTTGAACTCCGGTTTAGCGACACTCAAAATCGGACCATCGTTATTAGCGGAATCGCGAAATCGCACCTCGATCCATCCGTTATCTGTTGGCAAGCTCTCCAAATCAATGCAGTCCGAAGCGTAATCGCTTACGTTGCGAACGATCTTCATCCTAATCTTGGAGAACTCTTCCAAGTATCCAAAAAGGGCCTCTGCCTTATCTACAACCGATAAGTTATTGAGATCAGAACCCATTTGACACCATCCGCGCAGTCATCTATCTCGGCCAGCACAATATGTTACTAGCTTACGCGGAAAACCTGGCGATATTGGCATTAAATCGACAAGCGTGCGTTTGCATGCCTAGTTATCAGTAGGGCCCTCTAACTCAACGGAATGCATCGCACGCATATGAATCGCTACAATCTCATATCAATATAAAATGAGCCCCGGTGACTTGAATCAGGGGTCATTCCCGGGGCCATTGACTTATAGCTTTTTCGCATGAGGACAATTTATCAAATGGGCTTCGGTTGCGAGGACCGACAACGCCCCTACCTCCCCTCCGCCTTCAGCTTCAGCAGCAGGTCGCCCAGCTCGGGGCACTTGCTGGAAAGGCACGTCTCGGCTCGCTCGCCCACCCCCCACCGCTGGCGAACTTCCTGGGCGCGCGGGCTCACGTGGTAGTCCCCGTCCATCACCTGCTTGAGCAGCTTGGCGGTCACGCGCGCATCGGCTAAGGCGCTGTGGGCGTGGCCCGTCGACTCGTCAAACTCGATGCCAAACCACATCGCCGCGTCACCCAACGAGACGCGCCCGTGGCTGCCCACGTCCATAATCGAAGTGTAAAACGCCTGCAGGTCGGCCCAGTCCGTAGGAAATGCGGAAAGGTCGATGTGCTTTGCCTGGCACTCGGTCAAAAGCTGTCGACGGTCCGTCCCGCTCCAGCAAACCACCTGGGCGGAGTAGCGACCGATCCAATCGCTGAGCCTTTTGATCACCACATAGAGCGGATCGGCCATCGCGGTGTCCACAGCCGATATCCCTGTGAGCTCGCGAACGGGAAACGCAACGCCTTCGGTAAATTCCGTCTGCACAAACTGCGAGAACTCGCCCATAACGTTGCCGTGGTAATCGAGCTTGACGGCGCCGACCTCGATAATCTCATTGCGCAGTCCACGGCGCTGGCGCTGCTTTGGCACCGGCGCAAACTCAAAGTCCAGCACGATCTGGCGCGCAAAGTTCGTCGTATCGATAGCCGAGATACCCGGCGTCTTTTCAGCTGACACGGTTAGGGCCTTTCTCCGTTGCCTGCCGCTTGCTACATAGGCGGCTACATTGCCGTAAGGATAGACGCCCGCGCGGACATGAAATCGCCCAGCGCGGCTACCCGGCATCCTTGCGTAAAGCTGCGTTTTGAGATGGCCACGTCACTGTTATGAGCGAACATATATTCGTATTTATGACTGCAGTTTGATAGACTGGTTATTGTTGACGGCAGTTCCATGTGCCGGGCAGCGCCCTCCATGCGACGGGAGGTGATGCCCATGACCGATCTGATTGATTTCGTGAAGCTCCTGACCTCTTTGGTCTCGCTCCTCACGGCGCTTATCGGACTTACCGAGGCACTCAAGCAGTGTTCGAAGCAAAAGAAGAGGGGTCGACGCCGTTAAGGCATTGACCCCTTGATCAAAGCAACGGCGCTGCCCAGCTATCACCCTTGGGCTGCCGTCGACTTTATTCTACCCACGGACGCCAGGTTTAACAAATGAATTTTCAGTAACGAGGCCTCGGCGCCCGCTCCTGCGTTCGCTCAACTCGTCGCTCTACTCCAGCCACCACTCAACATCCACGGAGCACTCAACCGCAAATGCTAAAGACCACGCGATCGGGCAAAGCCCCGTCACCAACAACACAGGACGGACCCTCAGCTTCCTTTACGTTATAGCTAGCTATATTATACTTTCCGATAATATAGCTAGCTATAACGTAATTCGACAAGCGGCGCACGCAAAAGGGGCGGTACACCACCGCACACGGACCGTTCCGGAAGCTCCTGACCGCTCTGGTCTCGCTCCTCACAGCGCTCATCGGACTTTCCGAGGCACTCAAGCAGCTTCCGAAGCATAAAAAGAGGGGTCGACGCCGTTAAGGCATCGACCCCTTAATCTAAACAACGACACTGCCCAGCTCTTCACCACTTGGGCTGCCGTCAGCCTTATTTTACCCACGGGACAAGCCCTTTGAAGTGCGGCTTGGCGCCGCATGACGTCGGCGGACGAGGCGATGCGTCCGCCGACGAATAGCACCGAATTGGTTACTTCTTGCTCTCGGGCAAGACCAGATCCACGGCAGCGTCCTTGGCGGCATCGATGTGCTGAGCCACGACCGGCGTCTGCGGAAGGATCAGGTTGAGCACGATGGCCATGATGGCGGTGGGGGTTACGGCATTGGAGCCGATGACGGTGGACACCCAGGTGGGCATGCCCTCGCCGGCAAGGCAACCGCTGGCCATCCAGATACCCAGGCCAAAGACGACGGAGGTGCCGACGATGGTGGTAGTGCGCTGCGTAAGGCCCTCGCGGGTGAACATGCGCACGCCGTTCATGGTGATGGTGCCAAAGACGCCGACGGTCGCGCCGCCGATGACAGGCTGCGGGATAGCGGAAAGGACGGCAGAAAGCTGCGGGAACAGGCCGGCGATGGCAAAGACGGACGCGATGATCACAAAGACCCACTTGTTGACGACCTTGTTGGAGCAGATGATGCCCACGTTCTGGCCAAGGGCGCTGGTGGGAAGACCGCCCAGCAGGCCGCCGCCGATGCGGCGGAAGGGAGCGAAGGCCTGAAGGGCCGTGTCGATTGCCGAAAGAATGAGCGCCACCTGAATGATGTCGGTGCTCTTTCTCATTCTCAATAATAATTTTTTGTTATCAGACTATTTTTCAGCTGAGACAACGCATTTCCGCAGGTCAGGAAAGTGTCTAGTCAAAATATCATCTAACTTTTCTTTTGGTCGACCGCTTACCGCCAAAATCCTACCGTTCGTCTGTATTACGCAATGTACCTGCGAATATACGAGTCAATAGACACCGTGTTACCATGAGAAAAAATTGTTATGAAACTTCCGATTTCATCCAAAGGAGTTGCCCGTGAACGAGACTGTACGTCGCTTTTTGCCGATGGTCGATTTCCTGGAGCAGATACTCGGCAAAAACAGCGAAATCGTGCTGCACGATTTCTCGGATCCCGACCACACCATCGTCGATATCCGCAACGGCATCGTGAGCGGCCGCAAGGTCGGCGGTCCCGCCACCGATCTGGCACTCAAGATCATGCACGATCCCAAGTATCGCGACCTGCCGTTTATTACGGGCTACGAGGGGCGCGGTGCCGGTGGCAAGACGTTGGAATCCGCAACGTACTTTATTCGTGAGGATAACGAGATCGTCGGTATGCTCTGCGTCAACACCGATCTTTCCACGGTACGCTCCATCAACGCCATGGCTCAGCAGCTCATGGCCTGCTTCGACGCTGCGCCAAGGCAGGCGGAGCCCGCGTCTATCGAGGTCGAAATTCTTTCGGAGTCTACACAGGAGCTCATCGACCACAGCATTTCCGAATTGCTCGAAAGCCGCGGCCAGGATGTCGCCTCGCTTGGGCAGGCCGATCGCGTGGACGTTATTCGCCACCTTAACGGCAACGGCGTATTTATGCTCAAGGGCGCTGTTGCCTGCGCTGCCACCGCGCTGGGCATCTCGGAGCCCAGCGTCTACCGCTACCTGCAAAAAGTTCGCAAGGAAGGCTAACGAGCAAAATGGAGCGCGGGCAGTCTTTTTGGGACGGGGCTATTTTAGCTACCCTCCCTCTGCCCACGATTTCGATGAGCCGCAAGTAAAATCAATCCTGCATATAGGGGTAGCTAAAATGGGCCCGTCCCAAAAAGACTGCCCTTGGTGGCTCCGCAAGCGATCCGTCACGTGACAAAAGACCCTGCAGCTCACACGCGCTGCAGGGTCTTTTTGCATGTCATGTTTAGTTGTTGCCAACGCCTTAGAGAGCGGCGACGACCTCGATCTCGACCAGACCGCCAGCCGGAAGAGCGGCAACCTGGAAAGCGCTGCGCGCGGGGAACGGGGCCTCAAACTTGGAGGCATAAATCTCGTTCACGGCGGCAAAGTCGGCGATGTCAGCCAGGTAGACCGTGGTCTTGACGACATCGGCAAACGTAGCGCCGGCAGCGGTCAGCAGGGCTTCGACGTTGGCGAGGGACTGCTTGGCCTGAGCCTCGATGCCCTCGGGCAGCTTGCCGGTCGCGGGATCGATGCCCAGCTGGCCGGACAGGAACACCATGTTGCCGGTCTGGATACCGGGGGAATACGGGCCGATGGCTGCGGGCGCGTTATCGGAAGACACGACGGTCTTGCTCATGTTTTTCTCCTTACGATCAAATAGAGAGCGTGAGCGCGGCGTTCGCACCGGGAGGCACAGTTCGGTCTGAACGCCGCGCTTGATTGGGATAGTAGGGGATGATTTTGCCCGATGCAAGATAATTATCAGACTGCGATAATATTTTATCGCCCAACGGTTTCCCCGAACCGCTGAACGGTTCTCCACGGGGTCAGCCAGCCCAGGCTACTGAAGACTTTGTCCTGCTTAGGCTGCGGGCATCGCCCTTCGCGACGGTGCCACTATACTTTTGTATATCTAAGCATTTTGAAAGGCAGGATATGACCGCAACCGCCAGCCGAACCACCAACCGCAGGCCCGAGCTTCTGGCCCCCGCCGGAGGCCCGGAGCCCTTTGCCGCCGCGCTCGCCGCCGGGGCAGACGCCATCTACTGCGGCATGGGCAGCTTCAACGCCCGCCGCAAGGCCACCAACTTTACCGATGAGGCCTTTGAGCAGGCCTGCCGCGCCGCGCACCTGGCCGGCTCGCGCGTCTACGTCACGGTCAACATCGTCATCAAGCAGTCCGAGATGAGCGATGCACTGCAGCTCATCCACCGCTGCTCCACGCTGGGCGCCGACGCCTTCATTATCCAGGACTGGGGCCTGTTCTTTGAGGTCAGGCGCACCATGCCCGGCATCGAGACCCATATCTCGACCCAGGCGAACATCCACGATGACCGTGGAACCATCTGGTGCCGCGAGCAGGGCGCCGACCGCGTGACCCTCTCGCGCGAGCTTTCCATCGACGAGATCGCCGCCATCCACGACGCCGCGCCCGACGTTGACCTGGAGGTCTTTAGCCACGGCGCCATCTGCTTTTGTTACTCGGGCCTGTGCCTGCTCTCGAGCTTTGCCATGGCGGGCCGCTCGGCCAACCGAGGCATGTGCGCTCAGCCCTGCCGTCTGCCCTACGAGCTGATCGACGAGAACGGCCGCACGCTCTCCCCCGCCGGTCGCGAGCGCGCGCTATGCCCGCGCGACACCAACACGTCGCAGCTTGTTCGCCGCCTGTATGACGCCGGCGCCGCATCGCTCAAGCTCGAGGGCCGCATGAAGGCGCCCGATTACGTGTACTCCATCGTCGATGTGTATCGTCATCAGATCGATGACATGCTGGCCGGGGCCGTCGTAGATAAGGACGAGGACGCCGCTCGCCAGCGCCAACTCAAGCGCTGCTTTAACCGCGACTTTACGCACGCCTATCAGGACGGCACCTCAGGCGACGAGATGATGAGTTACGAGCGCTCCAACAACCGCGGCCAGATTGTGGGCACGGTGCTGGGCAGCCGTCTGGCCAACCGCGACGTGCGCGGGCTCAAACCCGACGACCGTCGTCGCCGCGCCGCCATCGCCCGCATTGAGCTGTTTGAGCCTGTAGGCAAGGGCGACCTGTTGGAACTTCGTCACGACGATGAGTTCGACCAATTCCTGACCACTATCGCTACCGATGATGCCGCCCCCGGCGACATCATCGAGTGCCGCGTTCCCCGCAGCATGCCCGAGGGCTGCCGCGTGCGTGTGATTCGCAGCCAGCGCGCCATTGACGCTGCCGGCGCCGCGCTCAAGCGCGACGTGCTGCGCCGCCGCGCCGTAGACGTGTCCGTCGTGGCGCGTCTGGGCGAGCCGTTTACCGTCACGCTCACCTGCTGCGACGACCCCACGCTCACCGCCACCGCCACCGGCTTTACCGTCGAGGCCGCCAAGACCCGCGCCGTCGAGGCATCCGATCTGGTGGAGCACGTCGGCCGCATGGGCTCCTCGCCCTTTGAGGCCGCGAGCTTTGACGTGGCGCTCGATGAGGGCTGTGGCATGGGCTTCTCCGCTGTGCACAAGGTGCGCGCCGCCGCTTGCAAGGCGCTCGAGGAGGCCATTCTGGCGCCGTATGACGAGCGCGCCCACACGCTCGAGCTGCCGGCGATTGTCACCAGTGATTCCCGCCCCGCGCCCGAGCACTACCGCGATGAGCCGCAGATCTGCGCCACCGTCACCTCGCTCGACGCCGCCGAGGCAGCGCGCGCGGAGGGAGCCGTGCGCATCTATATGACCACCGACGCGCTCGATGCGGCCGAGCTTTCCCCCGCCGATGCGTTTGAGCAGGGTATTGTCCCCGTGCTCGATGAGGTCTGCCGCGCCGTCGACCACGCGCGCGTCGACCCGTGGGTTGTTGCCGGTGCCACGGTCGCTATTGGCAACATCTCTGAGCTTGCCCTGGCCGCCCAGGTTGGTGCCACGGCCGAGATTCGCTCTTGCCTGCCCGTGCACAACACGCCTTGCATGGAGGCACTCGCCGAGCGCGGAGCCGGGGCGTTTTGGCTCTCGCCCGAGATCACGCTCGACGAGATTATCTCGCTTGGTACCTCCGCGCCCGCGGCCCTGGGCATCACCGTTTTCGGCCGCCCGCGCGTTATGACGAGCGAGCACTGTATCCTGCAGGTGGCCAACGGTTGTATCCACGATTGCGCCCACTGCCGCCTGCGCGCCCGCAAGCTGTCGCTCAAGAATATCGACGGCAAGGTCATGCCGGTGCGTACCGACATCCACGGCCGCTCGCGCCTGTACGACGCCTACCCCATCGACCTCACACCGCAGGTTCCACAGCTGCTCGACGCCGGCGTGCGCCGTCTCATGGTCGACGGGACCCTGCTCGAAGCCGATGAGATTGGCCGCGCCGTCGCACGCGTCCGTCGCGCCGTCGAAGCCGCGCAGGCCGGCCGTAAGCCCGCCGCCCGCCTGCGCGGCGCCACTTCGGGCTGCATGTTTGTGGGAATTAGCTAACCGAAAGGCTTACACGTGAACGAAGAACCTCAAGTCCTCTACTGCGACGCCTGGCTCATGGCCATCGATAAGCCCGCCGGCATGATCGTCCACGGCGACGGCACCGGCGAGCGCACGCTTACCGACTATGCCAGCGACCTTTTGCTGGCGATGGGCGACGGCTTTGCCGCGACCGACATGCAGCCGCTCAACCGCTTGGACCGCGACACTACCGGCGTGGTGTTGTTCTCGCTCGACAAGCAGACGCAGCCCGCCTTTGACCAGATGGTCATCGACCACGCCTTCGAAAAGCACTATCTGGCGCTCGCCGAGGGCAAGATCGATTGGAACGAAAAGCTCATCGACAAGCCCATCGCCCGCGACCGCCACGATAGCCGCAAGATGCGCGTCGGCGCCAGCGGCAAGCCGTCGCAGACACGCGTCAAGGTGCTCAAGCGCCTTAAGAGCCGCCGAGGCCTGCCCACCCGTTCGTATATCGATGTTGAGCTGCTCACGGGCCGCAAACACCAGATCCGCGTGCACCTGGCAAGCGAACATCATCCCCTGGTTGGCGACGACCTGTACGGAACGCCGCGCCCCTGTGGCCTCATGCTCCACGCCCACAGCGTATCCTTTACCCATCCCGTAACCGGCGAGCACATCCACATCGAAGCCCCCTGCCCCTGGGAGCCCTAAAACCTGCCAAAAAGGGACAGGTTTATTTTGGCAGGTTTTATCTGGGCAAACGTCAAGCCGCCACGATGGCTCAGCCGCGGCGCCAAAACGTCTCGATCTGTAACAGTTAGAACCCATTTTCCGGTCTATCTGTTACAGATCGAGACATTCAAATCCCCCTCAAGGGAAAATCTCGATCTGTAACAATAACTCGGCAAAATCGGTCCCAGATGTTACAGATTGAGACAAAGGGATGGCGCGGTTCGGAAGTATCTCAATCTGTAACATCTAACCCACTTTTAACGGTCCAGTTGTTACAGACTTAGACAAACCGGCGGACAACGAAAGCGGCAACGCCTGTGATGGACGTTGCCGCTTTTCTATTGAGAAAACTACTCGGTTTTCGTTACTAACCACCACAATGGGGACAGGCACCTTTGTGGCGATTTTGGCCTTACTTCGCCCCGTTGCTAAACCGTGATGACGTTTTCCATCGTCTGGTACTTGGCGGGGACCTCGCCCGCGGTGATAACCGTTGCGTCACGGAAGTCCGCGAATTTTACGGGAGCCACCATGCCAAACTTACTGGCGTCCGAGATTACGAAGCGTTTGGCTGTATGGCGCATCGAGATACGCTTGACCTGCGCTTCCTCGATATCGGGCGTCGTAAAGCCCTGCTCGGCGGCAATGCCGTTAGAACCCCAAAAGCCGCAGTTAAAGTTGTAGCGGTCTAGGGTTGCCAGAGCATCGGGGCCAACGAGCGCCTCGGTCTCGGGTTTAAGCTCGCCGCCCAGCGCCACGGTGCGCATGCCGCGCACAGCGAGATGCTGAGCATGGAGCACGGAATCAGTCACATAGGTGACCGATTCGAGATGCGGAAGATGCTCGATGAGTCTGAGCGTCGTCGAGCCCGAGTCGATGTATACAAAGCTCTCGGGCTCCACCAGCGCCGCGGCGCGGGCGCAGATACGCTCCTTATCGTCGTTATGGAGGTCGCTGCGCTCATTGAGCGTTAGGTCGCGCGTCACGTGTGCGCGCTCGAGACTCGTCGCTCCGCCGTGGACCTTGGCGATACGGTGTGCTCGATCGAGCGTCTGCAGGTCGCGCCGAATGGTAGACGCCGTTACGCCCAGGGTATCGGCAAGCTCTTGCACAGTAACCGAGCCAGCCTGCTGGACCATCGACACGATCGCGTTGAGCCTATCCTCCGCAAGCATCGCTTACTCCTCCTCGGGGTACACGACTCCCCAGTCGGCGCGGAGCTTGGTCATAAGCTCCATAACATCAGAAGCATAATCCAGAAGCGCGCGCTTCGAATCATCGCCGGCAACGGCCTTCTCCAGGTCGGCCATCTCGTAGCACAGGGCGTAAGCCTCGGTGCCGGTGTGGACCTCCTCACGGTGCCCGTCCGCAGTCCACACGATGGTCGCGTGATCGGCGCGGGGATACTCGTTGACCTCGATATAGCACTTGTCAAAGCTGATGACCGAGCGCTTGGGCTGCTTGGAGTGAAGTGTAAGGCTCACCACGCCCAGCTGCTGCTCGGCATTACGGCAGACAATGCCGCCCGCAACGTCAACGCCGGTCTCACAGGTGTTGCCGAGCGAAACGACCTCAACAGGCTGGCTTGCCATAAAGAGACGCATGACGGACAGGGCATAGACGCCAATATCGAGCATGGCACCGCCAGCAAGGTTGCGATTGTAGAAACGGTTGGTCAGGTCGCCGTATTCCTTGTAGCTGCCAAAGTTGAGCTGAGCGAGGTTCATGCGGCCAAACTCGCCGGCATCCATGCGGCGGCGCAGCTCCCGATACAAGGGCATGTGGAGCACCGTGGTGGCGTCCATAAGGACCACGTTATGCTCGTCGGCAATGGCACGTGCTTCGTCGAGCTCGGCGGAGTTGAGGGTGATGGCCTTTTCGCAAAGCACGTGCTTGCCTGCTGCCAGAGCGGCGCGCAGGTAGGTGATATGCGTGTTATGCGGCGTGGTGATATAAACGGCGTCGATGTCGGGATCGGCGTAGAGATCCTCAACCGTGTCATAGACCTTCTCGACGCCGTACTGGTCGGCAAAAGTCTGAGCCTTGGTGAGCGTGCGGTTGGCGACGCCCGCAAGCTTGCGGCCGGCAAGGGCGAGAGACTGGGCCATCTGGTTGGCGATAACGCCGCACCCGATCACAGCCCAACGAAGCTCGGGAGCCGTAAAGATGTCGTTAGGGAACGGCTGATCCTGGACCGAGGCAAACGCCGCCTTAGCGGCTGCTTCGGCGTCGAGCGGAGCCTGTTTGGAATCTGTCATCATGTGCCTCCTGAGTCATCGGAAGTTCTTCATTTCCAACAGCCTTATATTCGCACAAATTTGCGCGAGTTTGCTTGTATTTGCGTGTTTATTTGTTTATCGGTTATTATTAAACCATAATTAGCAGATATTTGCGCGGCTATGCGCATTATCGCGCAAGACTCTGTGCGTAAATACGCATGTAACGATCGTTATGATGCATAAAAAGGTGGAATACCAAAACCCCTAAAGGCAAAGCAGGCTGTCTTACTCTGCCCCCTAGGGGCATCAGACATCAAAAGATCATCCCTAACTGCCGGCACATAAGGACTGTCCCAGGCTGCCGAAACCTGAGGGCGTTACCCGTACGACGCTTTATGGCAAGACTGTCCCCATCAACTAGCCGTTTAAGAACGTCCCCAACGTCTAGTCATTTAAGTCTGTCCCCAATGAGTATGGCCACTCATTTAAGTCTGTCCCCAATGAGTAGGGATAGAAAAAGGCCCGGGTGCCGTGGCATCCGGGCCTTTGCTAGCAACTTAGATGTTGCGGGCAGCTTAGAACTTGTGGCCGCACTTCTTGCAGACGCGCAGCTTGTTCTTGCCGTCCTTCTCGTGACCGACGCGGGTAACCTTACCGCACTCGGGGCAAACGAGATTGACGTTGGAGGCATCGATAGGAGCCTCCTGCGAAACGATGCCGCCCTGCTGGTTGGCAGCGTTGGGCTTGACGGCCTTCTTGACGACCGAAACGCCCTCGACAACGACCTTGTTCTCGGCAGGGAGAGCACGCAGGACAACGCCCTGCTTGCCGCGATCCTTACCAGAGAGAACCTGGACCTTATCGCCCTTCTTGATATACATATATCTCCCCTAACTACAGGGTCTCGGGAGCGAGCGAGACGATCTTCATGTACTTCTTGTCACGAAGCTCGCGAGCGACGGGCCCGAAGATACGGGTGCCGACGGGCGAACCATCGTTGTTGATGACAACGCAGGCGTTATCATCAAAGCGAATGTAGGAGCCATCCTTGCGGCGGATCTCCTTAACGGTGCGAACGACGACGCAACGGACAACGTCCTTCTTCTTGACGTTGGCGCCAGGGGTAGCCTCCTGGACAGCACCGATGAACACATCGCCGATGCCTGCATAACGACGCTTGGAACCGCCAAGCACCTTGATGCAGCGAATCTTGCGAGCGCCGGAGTTGTCGGCGACGTTCAGCATGGTTTGCATCTGAATCATGGTAGATGTTCCTCCGAACTAAGAACCGAAGAGAGGTGCGCAGCCTTTATACGGCCCATGGTATGCAAGCCAGGCATACGCACATCTTCGGAAACGTACAAGTCGTAAGAGCGACTGCTTATTTAGCGCGCTCGACGACCTCGATGAGGCGCCAACGCTTCATCTTGGACATAGGACGGGTCTCCATAACGCGGACGGTATCGCCCACGCCAGCCGTGCACTCCTCGTCGTGAGCGTGCAGCTTCTTGGAGCTGGTCATCATCTTGCCGTACTTGGGGTGACGCTTGCGCTCGGTGATGGTGACAACGATGGTCTTGGCACCGGAGACGGAGGTAACGACACCCGTACGGACCTTACGCGAGTTACGCGAATCAGTCATGTTCTCTCCTTAGGTCCTACTCGGCGACAGCGGACTTCTCCGCTGCGATCTCGCGGGCGCGCTGCTCCGTGAGGACGCGAGCGATGTCCTTCTTCACGGTGTTGACGCGAGCGGTGTTGTCCAGCTGGCTGGTGGCCATCTGGAAACGAAGGTTAAAGAGCTCGGCGCGCATTTCCTTCAGCTTCTCAACGAGCTGAGCGTCCGAGAGCTCACGAATCTCTGCGGGCTTCATTAGTTCTCCTCCTCGGCCGTCTCTGTAGCGGCAGGCTTAGCGACGATCTTGGTCTTGATGGGGAGCTTGTGCTGCGCCAGACGCAGAGCCTCGCGAGCGACCTCCTCGGGCACGCCCTTGACCTCGAACATGATGCGGCCGGGCTTGACGACGGCCACCCACTCCTCGGGGTTACCCTTACCAGAACCCATGCGAGTCTCGGCAGGCTTCTTGGTGATGGGCTTATCGGGGAAGATCGTGATGTAGACACGACCGCCACGCTTCATGTAGCGGTTCATGGCAATACGAGCGGCCTCGATCTGACGGTTGGTGATCCAATGGGCCTCGAGAGCCTGGATACCAAACTCGCCGAAATGCAGCTCGGTATTACCCTTGGCCTGGCCCTTCATGGAGCCACGCTGCACCTTGCGGTGAAGAATACGCTTAGGGGCAAGCACTACTGACCCCTCCTCTCGGAGTTACGACGACGAGGACGGGAAGAGCCCTCGAGTGCAGGGTTGGGAACAGGCTGGCCCGGGAGCTTCTCGCCCAGGTAGATCCAGACCTTCACGCCGCAGGCACCCATGGTGGTGCTGGCGACAGCCGTGCCGTAGTCGATCTTGGCACGGAGGGTGTGCAGAGGCACGCGACCCTCACGGTACCACTCACGACGGCCCATCTCGGCACCGCCGAGACGACCGGAGCACTGGATACGGATGCCCTTGGCGCCGGCCTTGCGGGCGGACTGGACAGCCTTGCGCATAGCGCGACGGAAGGCAACGCGGCCCTCGAGCTGCTCAGCGATAGACTGAGCAACGAGGTTGGCGTCGAGCTCGGGGCGCTTGATCTCGACAACGTCGACGGAGAGCTGGCCCTTGGAGACGCCAGCGACCTTCTCGAGCTCGGTGCGGAGGGTATCGATCTCGGCACCCTTCTTACCGATGACAACGCCGGGGCGAGCGGTGAAGATGATGACCTTCACCTTGTCGCCAGCGCGCTCGATCTCGACGCGGGAGACAGCTGCGCGGGAAAGACGCTTCTCGAGGTACTTGCGGATCTCGAGATCGTTACCGAGGGTCTTAGCGTAATCCTTCTCTGCGAACCAGCGGGAGCGCCAGTTCTCGGTGATGCCAAGACGGAAGCCGGTGGGGTAGACTTTCTGACCCATACAGCTTTACGCCTCCTTTCGAGGAGCAACGACGACGGTGATGTGGGAAGTACGCTTCAGAATGCGAGAAGCGGAACCCTTGGCGCGGGGACGGATGCGCTTAAGCGTCGGACCCTCGTCAACATAGGCAGCAGCGACAACCAGGTTGTCGGCACGCAGACCGTTGTTGTTCTCGGCGTTCGCAACGGCGGAACGGAGAACCTTCTCGACATCCACGGCGACGGCGCGGTCGCAGAAGTGGAGGATGTCGAAGGCCTGAGCGACAGGCTTGCGGCGGATCAGATCGACCACCAGGCGGGCCTTGCTGGGGGAAACACGCACGTACTTAGCGACGGCGCGAACCTCGGTGGCCTCAGTTTCAATAGACTTAGTTGCCATTTACGGTTAACCCCCTATTTGGCCTTGTGGCCACGGAACGTACGAGTCGGCGCAAACTCGCCGAGCTTGTGACCAACCATGGACTCGGTAACATACACGGGCACATGCTTGCGGCCGTCGTGGACGGCGATGGTGTGACCAACCATCTCGGGGAAGATGGTGGACGCGCGGGACCAAGTCTTCACGACGTCCTTCTTGCCAGCCTCGTTCATCGCGGTGATACGCGAGAGAAGGCGAGTCTCCACGAACGGGCCCTTTTTGAGACTTCTGCTCATAAGTGCTTTCTCCTAAAACTCGGTATCCGAAATTACTTCTTACGGCGACGAATGATGTGCTGGTTCGAGACCTTCTTCTTCTTGCGCGTACGAAGGCCCTTCGTCGGCTTACCCCAGGGGGTAACAGAGGGACGACCAGAGGTGTGGTTCTTGCCCTCGCCACCGCCGTGCGGGTGGTCGACAGGGTTCATAACGGTACCGCGGACGGTCGGGCGCACGTTCATGTGACGCTTACGGCCGGCCTTGCCGATGACGATGTTGGCGTGATCAGCGTTGCCGACCTCACCGACGGTGGCGCGGCAGGTAACGAGGATGCGGCGCATCTCGGAGGAAGGCATACGGACGATGGCGTACTTGCCCTCCTTACCCATCAGCTGGCAGGAGTTACCGGCGGAACGAGCGATAGCGGCGCCCTTGCCCGGCTGGAACTCGACGGCGTGGATGAGCGTACCGACGGGGATGTCGGCGAGGGGCAGAGCGTTGCCCGGCTTGATGTCGGCGTCAGAACCGGACATGACGGTCTGACCGACCTCGAGGCCCTTGGGGGCCAGGATGTAGCGCTTCTCACCGTCAGCATAGTGCAGCAGAGCGATGCGAGCGGAACGGTTCGGATCGTACTCGATCGTGGCAACCTTGGCGGGCACGCCGTCCTTGTTGCGCTTGAAGTCGATCACGCGGTAACGACGCTTCACGCCGCCGCCCTGGTGGCGGATGGTGATGCGGCCGTTGTTGTTACGACCGGCCTTCTTGGGCAGGGGCTCGAGAAGAGACTTCTCGGGCTTGGTGCAGGTGATCTCGGAGAAGTCGGAGATCGTCTGCCAACGCCTACCAGCGGAGGTCGGCTTAAGGTGCTTTACAGCCATTACAATCCCTTTCAATAGGTATCCGTTAGCCATCGCAGACAGGGATTCGAGGTTCTGCCTCGGGTGCGATGACACCGGACGTATACACGGTTCCGGGCGTGTCCATTTTATACGCCCAAAACCTTGAGCTCTCGCCTCCCCTATTTGGGAGGCATGAGCTCACTCAACAGCAGCGAGTCTTAGGCCTGGTTGCCAAAGACCTCGATGGTGTCGCCCTCGGCCAGCGTAACGATGGCCTTCTTCCAAGAACGGGTCTTGCCGGCGACATAGCGCACGCGCTTGGTCTTGGGCTTGACCGTCAGGGTGTTCACGCGAACGACCTTGACGCCGAAGATCTCCTCGACAGCGTCCTTGATCTGATACTTGTTAGCATCCTTGGCGACCTCGAACGTGTACTTGTTCTGCTCCATGCCGGAGAAGGAACGCTCGGACACGATCGGACGGATGATGATCTCGTGGGCGGTCATTTATGCAAGCACCTCCCCGAAGTGAGCGGCGATGTCGGCGGGCATCAGCACAGCGTTGTTGTTGACGAGATCATAGGTGTTGGCCTCGTCGGCAGTGATGATGAACGTCTTGGGAATGTTGCGGAACGACAGGTAGGCGTTGACGTCCTCATCGCGAACGATGATGGTCAGACGCTTGCCCTCAAGGCCAAGAGCCTTGAGCATGGCAACGGCAGCCTTGGTGGAAGGCTTCTCGAAGCCGTAGTCGTCGACGAGCACGAGCTCGCCATCGGCCAGCTTGGCGGACAGCGCAGAGCGCATAGCCAGCTTGACCTCCTTGTTGTTCATACGCTTAGCGTAGGAACGGGGCTTGGGGGCGAAGACAACGCCACCGTGACGCCACTGGGCAGCACGGATGGAACCCTGGCGGGCACGACCGGTGCCCTTCTGACGCCAAGGCTTCTTGCCGCCACCGGAAACCTCAGAGCGGCCCTTAGCGGACTGGGTGCCCTGACGCCAAGAGGCCATCTGGCACTTGACGATGTGGTGCATAACGTGGATGTTCGGCTCGATGCCGTACACCTCAGCGGCGAGCTCGGCCTCGGCGACCTTCTTGCCCTCGCTGTTCTTTACTTCAAACTTTGCCATTTAAGTGTTCTCCTTGGTATGACGCTGGGCTAAATGGGCTGGGCCCTTAGGCCATACGGATGGCGACGAGACCATTCTTGGCACCCGGGACAGCGCCCTTGACCAAGATGAGGTTCTGCTCGGCATCGATGCGGACAACGGAAAGGTTCTTGACGGTAACGCGCTCGTTACCCATGTGACCGGCCATCTTGACGCCCTTGAGGACGCGCGCAGGATAGGCGCACTGACCGATAGAACCGGGGTGACGCTGGAAGTGAGAACCATGCGTCATAGGACCGCGGCGCTGACCCCAGCGCTTGATGCGACCCTGGAAGCCCTTACCCTTGGAGGTACCGATGACGTCGACCTTCTCGACATCAGCGAAATCAGCGACGGTGACGACCTCGCCGACCTTGTGCTCCTCGCCGTTCTCGACGCGGACCTCACGAAGGAAGCGGACAGGCTCGACGCCGGCCTTGGCGAAGTGACCAGCCATGGGCTTGTTCACGTTCTTGGCCTTGATGTCGCCGAAACCGATCTGGACGGCGTCATAGCCGTCGGTTGCCTGAGTTTTAACCTGCGAGACAGCGCAGGGGCCAGCCTGGATGACCGTGACGGGAACGACGTTGTCGTTCTCGTCCCAAACCTGGGTCATGCCAATCTTGCGGCCGAGAATCATGCTGATCAAGATATGATCCCAACTCTCGCGTGGTCTTGGGACAATGCGTACACCACCGAGCGTACGCCCCTAGAGGACCACTACTTACACGACGTGCTCCCCAGCCTTGTATTGCGTCCGGACTACCTGACAACCCTATTAAGCAGGCATTTTGTCCAGCCAGAATACTCCCCTGGTTTCACACAGCTGTTTAGTATACACGGCTGCGGGCGTATCCATCGAGATTCATATTTCACTCACATTGTTTACGCAGGTAAAGTGCGTGGAGTCGCCTGGGCTTGGCAGAGGGGCGGCGAAATATATTAAGTTTGCTGCTCTACAGTCCTGCGCAAGACGGAAAGCACATTAAGTGCTTTCCTTTGCGTGCGGAACTCGCGACAAACTTAATATATTTCGCCGCCCCTCTGCCAAGCTCGGGAGACGACACGTTGATGTCTGCTAAACCTTGCTCGTTCAGGCTAATGACTTTGTTGGGGATCCACAATTTGCTGCAAGGTGAACTTGCATTGGGGCGTATCGTCCTCTTCTCGCGCATCGTCGAAATCGAAGATCATAATGGCGCAGTTGGGGAGTTTTGCTGGGAGCTCGAAACCCTCTGGAGCTGCAGCCTTGATGAATTGGCGGCTGGCGCTGCCGTGGCTTACTGCTAGGAGGGTTTCGATGCCCTCGGCGCCCATGAGATTGGTGAGGGTGTCTACCATGCGTTCTTGCAGCGCGCGGCTTCCTTCTCCTCCAAAGGGGACCAAATCCTCGCCTGGATCCCAAACGTCGGTAGGCAATGCGTCGTGCGGGCCTTCCTCGAAGGTTCCATAGCCGCGCTCGATGATGCCTTCGCAGGGCTCGACAGTAGCATCCGGACCGAGGATCTCGCATGCGACGAGACTTGCCGTGTCCATGGCTCGGCCTAAAGGCGATGAGACCACTTTGTCGGGGACGACGCCGTGGGCTTTGAGCCATTCGGCTGCCGCTTGGGCCTGTTGACGGCCCAAATCGGTAAGCGGTGAATCACAGCGACCCTGGACGAGCTTTTTTACGTTGAATTCCGTCTGGCCGTGGCGGAGCAGATACAGCCTCTTCATATTCTCCCCTTCTGTATAACGTGCTTTGCCGGCGCAGACCTACTCGTGGGTATGCCCTACGTAGTCATCGTCGATCGTAATCTTGGCAATCGACTTGGGAAATTCCGATTCGACCCTCTGGGCCAACGCGTGCTTGAGCTCATCGGCCCCCATGCCCAAATCCGAGGGACGCACGCAGTCAAAGATCACGTTGGTGTGCGTAGGACCCGGCACACAGCGCAGGTCATGAATCGAAAGGCGGCTATCGATCTGTTGGGCCATGGCGTGAATGCGCAAACGCATGCTCGCCACCTTGGGGTCATCGGTCACGATGGGATCGTAGTGAAGCGTGACAATCATGTCGTCTTCGTCCCTAAATGCCTGTTCAATGTTGTCGAGCGTGTCGTGACTTTCCAGCGGGCTGGCCTCGGCCGCCATCTCGGCGTGAGCGCTTGCGAACTTCCTGCCCGGGCCGTAGTCGTGAACCATTAGGTCATGAACGCCCAAAACGCCAGGGTAGCTCATGATCTTGCCGCGAATATGTTCGACCAGCTTGGGATCGGGCGCCTGACCCAAAAGCGGGCTCACCGTATCCTGGATGAGTTCAAAACCGCTCCAGCCAATATAGGCGCCAACGGCAAGGCCGACCCAAGCATCAAGATTGATATGCGTCACCTGAGAAACAATTGCGCACGCTAACACGGCGCCTGTGGCAAGGACATCGTTCTTGGAATCCTGCGCGGTCGCATGCAGCGTCTCAGACTCAATACGGTCACCGAGTTTTTGGTTGAGGGCCGCCATCCACAGTTTAACAACCATCGAAAGCGCCAAGACTGCCACCAGGGCAAGCGAGAACTCGACGGGTTCGGGGTGGACGATACGCTCAAACGAGGACTTCACCAGTTCGAGGCCGATGAGCAGCACGAGCGCCGCCACGACCAGACCCGAGAGATACTCGTAGCGGCCATGGCCGTAAGGGTGCTCGGGGTCTGCCGGCTTGCCCGCCAGCTTAAAGCCAAGCACGCTCACGATGTTTGAGCTGGCATCGGACAGGTTGTTCATGGCGTCCGCCACAATCGAAACCGATCCCGACAGCACGCCAATTGCACCCTTCGCAGCGCATAGTGCCACATTGGCGAGAATACACACCACGCCCGTCAACGTGCCCACGCGCGCACGGTCGCCCTGCGCACGACGAACGATCCACTCGACCATCTATATCTGCCCCCAACAGTTTTACTCATACACCCGTTTGTCGAATAGCTCAGTAGTGTAGACCCTTTACCCCATCGATACAAAAAAGGCCGCAACCCTTAGGGCTGCGGCCTTACAAATCGCACTATCGAGCAAAAAGCTTAGAGCTTGATGTCGATGTCGACGCCAGCGGGGAGGTCGAGACGCATGAGCGAATCAACGGTGCCCGAGGTGGGGTCGAGGATGTCGATGAGGCGCTTGTGGGTGCGCATCTCGAACTGCTCGCGGGAGTCCTTGTCCTTGTGCGGCGAGCGGATGACCGTGTAGAGGTTGCGCTCGGTGGGCAGGGGGATAGGACCGGAAACGCGAGCGCCGGTCTTCTGAGCGGTCTCGACAATGAGCTTCGCGGACTGATCGACGACCTCGTGATCATAGCCCTTGAGGCGAATGCGGATCTTCTGGGTAGCCAACTTAAACCTCCAAAGAGTGCGAGAGATGTTCTCGCGGATTACGTAACAGGGAGCTCGAACTTAGGCGTTCTTGCTCATGACCTCGTCCACGATGGACTTGGGCGCAGGCTCATAAGAGTCGAACTGCATCGTGTAGGATGCACGGCCCTGGGTCTGGGAGCGAAGGTCGGTAGCGTAACCGAACATCTCGCCCAGCGGCACCTTGGCACGGATGAGCTTGGTGTTCTTGCGATCCTCCATGCCCTCGATCTTGCCGCGGCGACCGGAGAGGTTGCCCATAACGTCGCCCATGTACTGCTCGGGGGTCTCGACCTCGACAGCCATGATCGGCTCGAGCAGCTGCGGATCGGACTTCTTGAGGGCGTCCTTGATAGCCATGGAACCGGCGATCTTGAAGGCGGCCTCGGAGGAGTCGACCTCGTGGTAAGAACCGTCGAACAGGGTGACCTTAACGTCGAGGACCGGGAAGCCGGCGATAACACCGGTGTTCAGGGCCTCCTGGATGCCCTTGTCGATGGACGGGATGTACTCCTTGGGCACGACGCCGCCGACGATAGCGTTGACGAACTCGTAGCCGAAGCCCTCCTCCATCTTCTCGAGCTTGATGACGGCGTGGCCGTACTGACCGCGACCGCCGGACTGACGGACGAACTTGCCCTCAGCCCTCTCGACGTCGTGACCAGCGGTCTCGCGGTAGGCAACCTGGGGCTTACCGACGTTAGCGTCAACCTTGAACTCACGGAGCAGACGGTCAACGATGATCTCGAGGTGCAGCTCGCCCATGCCGGCGATGATGGTCTGGCCGGTCTCGTGGTTGGTGGACACCGTGAAGGTCGGGTCCTCCTCGGCGAGCTTGGTCAGAGCCAGGGACATCTTGTCCTGCTCGGCCTTGGTCTTGGGCTCGATGGCAACGTCGATAACGGGCTTAGCGAACTCGATCTTCTCGAGGACGATCTCCTTGCCCTCGGCGCACAGGGTGTCACCGGTGGTGGAGTTCTTGAAGCCAACGCAGGCGACGATGTCGCCGGCGCAAGCGTCGTCACGGTCGATACGCTCGGCGGCGTTCATCTCGAGGATGCGGCCGAGGCGCTCGCGCTGACCGTTGGAGGCGTTGACCACGTAGGAGCCGGACTCGGCGCGACCGGAGTAAACGCGGACGTAGGTGAGCTTACCGACGAACGGGTCGGTCATGATCTTGAAGACCAGGCCGGAGAAGGGCTCGTCGAAGGAGGGATGACGCACGATCTCCTCGCCGGTTTCCGGATCGGTACCGGTGACGGCCTCAACGTCGAGCGGGCTGGGCAGGTAGTCGACGACAGCGTCGAGCAGCTCCTGAACGCCCTTGTTCTTGTAGGCGGAGCCCACAAAGACGAGGTTGAGCTCGTTGGCCAGAACGCCCTTGCGAAGAGCAGCCTTGAGCTCCTCGACGGTGAAGTCCTCCTCCATGAGGATCTTCTCCATGAGCTCGTCGTCAAAGCTGGCAGCGGCGTCGAGGAGCTCCTCGCGCTTGGTGGCAGCGATGTCGGCGAACTCAGCCGGGATCTCGTCCATCGGCTCGGGGTAGGTCATGCCCTTCTCGTCGGCCTTGAAGTCCCATGCAGTCATGGTGACCAGGTCGATGACGCCCCAGAAGTTGTCCTCGGCGCCCATCGGGACCTGAGCGGCCACGGCGTTGGCGTCGAGACGATCCCTCATGGTCTCGATAGCGTTGAAGAAGTCAGCGCCCACGCGGTCATACTTGTTGATGAAGGCGATGCGGGGAACGTTGAAGGTAGAAGCCTGACGCCAAACGGTCTCAGACTGGGGCTGGACGCCGGC
Source organism: Collinsella sp. SGI.178 (assembly GCF_050313495.1). Taxonomy (NCBI): domain Bacteria; kingdom Bacillati; phylum Actinomycetota; class Coriobacteriia; order Coriobacteriales; family Coriobacteriaceae; genus Collinsella; species Collinsella sp. SGI.178. Next base: position 166,127 of record NZ_JBNPLM010000001.1, read on the forward strand.
AACGGCGTCGAAGACGGCGACAGCGCCATCGAGGACGCGCAGGCAGCGCTCGACCTCGGCGGTGAAGTCAACGTGGCCCGGGGTGTCGATGATCTGGATGCGGTAGTCCTTACCGTCCTTGTTCCAGAAGCACGTGGTAGCAGCGGAGGTAATGGTTACGCCGCGCTCCTGCTCCTGAACCATCCAGTCCATGGTGGCAGCGCCCTCATGGACCTCACCGATCTTGTGGGTCTTACCGGTGTAGTAAAGAATACGCTCGGTCGTGGTGGTCTTACCGGCATCGATGTGGGCCATGATGCCGATGTTACGGGTATCGGAAAGCTTGTGCTTAGCCTTAGCCATGTTAGTTCCTTACCTTAACTTACCAACGATAGTGAGAGAACGCGCGGTTGGCCTCGGCCATCTTGAAGACGTCCTCACGCTTCTTGACGGAAGCGCCCAGGCCGTTGGAAGCGTCCAGAATCTCGTTTGCGAGACGCTCAGCCATGGTCTTCTCCTTGCGAGCGCGGGAGAAGTTGACGATCCAGCGGATGCCCAGAGCGGTGGAACGACGGGAGTTGACCTCCATCGGGACCTGATAGGTAGCGCCACCGACACGCTTGGGCTTAACCTCGAGCGTGGGCTTGACGTTGTCCATAGCCTTCTTGAAGGTAGCGAGAGCGTCGCCACCCTCGGACTTCTCGGCAACGATCTCGAAAGCGGTGTAAACGATGCGCTCAGCGGTGGCCTTCTTGCCGTCAAGAAGGACCTTGTTGATGAGCTGAGTCACCAGGCGGTTGTTGTAAACGGCGTCAGGCTGAACCTCACGACGATTAGCTGCTGCACGACGCGGCATGTGAAATCTCCTTAAGTGTCTACCGTGCGGCGCTTAGGCGGCACACGGCGAAAGTATCAAAACGTTATCTGGCTTATTTGGCCTTGGGGCGCTTAGCACCGTACTTGGAACGGGCCTGCATACGGTTCTGGACCGGAGCAGCATCGTAGGCGCCACGGATGACGTGATAACGGACACCAGGGAGGTCACGAACACGACCGCCGCGGACGAGCACGATGGAGTGCTCCTGCAGGTTGTGGCCCTCACCCGGAATGTAAGCAGTAACTTCGATGCCGTTGACGAGGCGAACACGGGCAACCTTACGAAGAGCCGAGTTCGGCTTCTTGGGACTCGTGGTGAAGACGCGGGTGCACACGCCGCGCTTCTGGGAGTTGTGCTGCAGAGCAGCGTTCTTGGACTTCTTGGGCGCGGAACGACGGCCCTGGCGAACCAGCTGGTTAATAGTAGGCAAAGCGTACTCCTTCTCGAATGATTCCAGCTTTCTGTAAAGTGCAACGGCTTGAATCGAGGGGTCAGCATCCCCCTACGAAACACGCAGCTCGATAGGATACGTGCCGTTAGCTGTGTCGTCAACAGACCACTCCGCCGGGCGTATCCTAAAATAGCCACATTTCCGCAAAGCCTACACAAAAGGAATCCCCTCCTGTGCGCGAGGGCGGATTTCCGGGACGGGCGGCCCCCGGGGTTAAGTTTGCTGCTCTACAGTCCTGGCTCGCACGGAGGCCACATTAAGTGGCCTCCGGCTCGTGCGGAACTCGCGACAAACTTAACCCCTATGCCGCCCGTCCCGGGAATCCGACGTACTCGTCGGGGCAACGTTCCCCAACAAAAAAGACCCGCTCCCCTGTTGGGGAGCGGGTCTTTGGAAGGGCGGTTAACGTACTAGGAAATTACTCCCCGTCGTTGTCCTTGGCCTCTTCGGCATCGTCGGTGTCCACGAGCTGGTTGAGCAGCTCGTCGAGGGAAGCCATGTCCTCGTTGATGGCACCGTTGGCGGAAGCCTTCTTGTCGTCGATCGGGGCGCCCAGGAGCTCCTCGTCGGCATCGGCGTGATGCGTCGGAGCGGAGGTGCCCAGCAGGATGTCGTCCGGACCGTCGGGGCTAAAGACCATCTGCAGCAGCTGCGAGAGGTCTTCCTCGTCGGCAACGTCGTCGTTGTTCTCGAGGATGTAGAGCAGGTCGTGGGCCTCGAGGCCGTCACGGAGCTCCTCGATCGCCTTGGCACCGATGCCATCGATGCGCAGCAGATCCTCCTCGGACTTGCCAACCAGGTCGCCGACCGTCTCGATTCCGACTTCACTGAACTTGTTGGTCCAGCGCTGCGACACGCCCAGGTCGTCGAACAGGTACAGGCGAGCCTTCTCGGCGGAGATGGTGTGGCCGTTGCGGGTGAACGAACCGTCAGCACCGCCAAACTCGTCGTAGCCGGCCCAGTCGAGCTGCTGCGGGAGCCGCTCGTCCAGGTCCTTGAGCTCCACGGGAGCCCACTCGGGCAGCGACTTGGCGTTGGGCGAAGCCGGACCATCGATGTCCACGTAGCCGTCGGCCGTGCGATACGTCAGCTTGGCGTTAGCGTACGGCTTGAGGCCGGTACCAGCCGGGATCTTCTTACCGACGATGACGTTGGACTTAAGGTCGAGCAGGTGGTCGACCTTGCCCTCAATAGCAGCCTCGGTAAGGACGCCGGCGGTACGGATGAACGAAGCGCTCGACAGCCAGGAGTCGATGTTGGACGCAACCTTGAGCGTACCCAAGATGACGGGCTCAGCCACGGGAGCCTGACCGCCCAGACGGGCAACGCGCTCGACCTCGTCGGCGAACTCGTAGCGGTCGACGTACTGACCAAGCAGGTACTTGGAGTCGCCGGGGTTGGTGATCTGAACGCGACGCAGCATCTGACGTGCGAGCACCTCGATGTGCTTGTCGTTCAGGTCGACGCCCTGGCTGGTGTAGACGTCCTTGACGCTCTCGACGAAGGTGTGCATCGTCGACTCGATGTCGGTCAGCTTGCGCAGGTTGCGGAAATTGACGAAGCCCTTGGTGATCTGGTCGCCGGCGCGAACCTCGCAGCCGTCCTCGATCTCGGGCATAAAGCGCACCGAAGCGGGGACGCGACGCTCGTCGAGGACACGGGTGTGATCCTCGGAGTCGGTGAGCGTCAGCACGTACTCGGACTTCTCGGGCTTAATCGAGAGGTGGCCGGAGTACGGAGCCAGCTCGGCCTCGCGACCCAGGATCTTCTCGTTGACGTTGCCGACGATATCGAACATACGGCTGACCGTAGGCAGACCCTGCGTAATATCGTCGACGCCAGCGACGCCGCCGGAGTGAATGGTACGCATCGTAAGCTGCGTACCGGGCTCGCCGATGGACTGGGCGGCAATAATGCCGACTGCGGTACCGATGGCGACCGGACGACGGGTGGAAAGATCCCAGCCGTAGCACTTCTGGCACACGCCGTACTTGGAGCGGCAGGTGAGCAGCGCGCGAAGCTTGACCTTCTTAAGGCCCGCATCGACCATCTTCTGGATGTCGGCGACCTTCTCGATATAGCCGTCCTGCTCAAAGAGCACGGTGCCATCGGGAGCCACGACGTCCTCAATGAAGCAACGGCCGACAAGATCGGTGTTGAGGTCGGTGGTGCCGGGGATGATGAGGTTGTAGGTGACGCCCTCGTGCGTACCGCAGTCCTCCTCGCGGACGATGACGTCCTGGGCCACGTCGACCAGACGACGGGTCAGGTAGCCAGAGTCCGAGGTGTGGGATGCGGTATCGACCAGGCCCTTACGGGCGCCGTAGGTCGAAATGAAGTACTCGAGCGGCAGCAGGCCCTCGCGGAAGTTCGCCTTAATGGGAAGGTCGATCGTCTCGCCGGACATATCTGCCATCAGGCCACGCATGCCGCCGAGCTGACGCAGCTGGGTCTTAGAACCACGGGCGCCGGAGTCGGCCATCATGTACAGCGGGTTCTCCTCGTCGAACATGTCGAGCATGAGCGCTGCAACCTTGTCGGTACAAGCGGTCCACTCGTTAACGACTTCGATGTGGCGCTCCGTCTCGTTGATGAAGCCCTCCTCGAAGTACTCGTTGATCTGGTCGACGTTGGCCTGGGCGCGGTCGAGCAGCTCCTGCTTCTCGGCAGGGATGAGAGCGTCCCACACCGAGATGGTGAGGCCGGCGCGGGTAGCGTAGTGGAAGCCGGAGTACTTGATAGAGTCGAGGATCGGACCGACCTTGGCCTCGGGGTAACGATCGCAGCAGTCGGCAACCAGCTTGGCCACATCGCCCTTGACCATCTTGTAGTTCATGAACTCGTAGTCTTCGGGCAGGCACTGGCGGTTGAAGATGATGCGGCCGATAGACGTCTCGAAGCGTGCGGTCTTGTTACCGGTGACATCGTAGTCGACGAACTCGTTCTTGCCGTTCTTGACGCGGAAGATACGGGTACCGTCCTCGTTGATGACGTTGGCGTTCTCGGCGGACACGCGGACCTGAATCTTGGCCTGCATGTCGACTTCGGAGCGGCAGTCATAGGCGTGCAGCGCGTCGTCGAAGCTCGAGAACACGTGGTTCTCGCCCGGCAGACCGTCGCGGACCTGGGTCAGGTAGTACACACCAATGATCATGTCCTGCGAGGGGATGTTGACCGGCTTGCCGGATGCCGGCGAGCGCAGGTTGTTCGCAGAGAGCATGAGCACGCGGGCCTCGGCCTGAGCCTGGCTGGACAGCGGCACGTGGACAGACATCTGGTCGCCGTCGAAGTCGGCGTTGAAGGGCGCGCAGACCAGCGGGTGCAGGTGGATAGCCTTGCCCTCGACCAGCACCGGCTCAAAGGCCTGGATGGACAGACGGTGCAGGGTCGGTGCACGGTTGAGCAGCACGACACGGCCGTCGATGACCTCTTCGAGGATGTCCCACACAAAGGTGGCACCGCGGTCGATAGCGCGCTTGGCGCCCTTGATGTTCTCGACCTTGCCAAGCTCGACCAGGCGCTTCATGACGAAGGGCTTGAAGAGCTCCAGCGCCATGGTCTTGGGCAGACCGCACTGGTGCAGCAGCAGCTTGGGGTCGGTAACGATAACCGAACGGCCGGAGTAGTCGACACGCTTGCCCAGCAGGTTCTGGCGGAAACGACCCTGCTTGCCCTTGAGGGCCTCGGCGAGCGACTTGAGCGGGCGACCACCACGGCCAGAGACCGGGCGCCCACGGCGGCCGTTGTCGAACAGGGCGTCCACGGACTCCTGGAGCATGCGCTTCTCGTTGTTCACGATGATCGCAGGGGCGTCCAGGTCGAGCAGGCGCTTGAGTCGGTTGTTACGGTTGATCACGCGACGATACAGGTCGTTGAGGTCGGACGCGGCGAAGCGGCCGCCGTCGAGCTGGACCATCGGGCGCAGATCGGGCGGAATGACCGGGATGACATCCAGAATCATGTTCGCGGGGCTGTTGCCGCCCTTCAGGAAGGCGTCAACGACCTCGAGGCGCTTGACGGCCTTCTCGCGCTTCTGCTTCTGGGAGTCCTCGTCGGCGATGATGGCCTTGAGCTTCTCGGCCTCGGAGGGGAGGTCGATGGCAGCGAGCAGGTCGCGGACGGCCTCGGCACCCATGCCACCCTTGAAGTACATGGAGTAGTAACGGGTCATCTCGCGGAACAGCGGCTCATCGGAGATGAGGTCGCGCTCGGTGAGCTTCATGAAGGCGTTGAAGGCGTCCGTGCGGAGCTGCTTCTCGTCCTTGCACTCTTCCTCGATGTCGACGATGCCGGAGGCGATCTCCTCGGGGGTCAGCGGCTCCTCGTCGGAGAACTCGTCAAAGTTCTCGGGGTTGCCCTGCTCCTTGAGGGACTCGATCTGGCGGGCGCACTCGGCATCGATCTCTTCCAGATCGGCGGCGAGCTCCTCGCGCAGGTCGTCAGCGTCGGCCTCGCGAGCCTCGTAGTCGACCTCGGTGATGATGTAGCTGGCAAAGTACAGAACCTTCTCGAGGTCCTTGGACTTGATGTCGAGCATACGGCTCATCGGGAAGCTCGTGGGGCTCTTGAAGTACCAGATGTGGGACACGGGAGCGGCGAGCTCGATATGGCCCATGCGGTCGCGACGCACCTTGGCCGAGGTGACCTCGACGCCGCAGCGCTCGCAGACGATGCCCTTAAAGCGGATGCCCTTGTACTTGCCGCAGGAGCACTCCCAGTCCTTGGCGGGACCGAAGATCTTCTCGCAGAACAGGCCGTCCTTCTCGGGCTTGAGGGTACGGTAATTGATGGTCTCCGGCTTCTTGACCTCACCGTGCGACCAGGAACGGATCCGGTCGGCGGAGGCAAGGGAGATCTTTACCGAGTCAAATTCAGTAGCTTCGAAATCTGCCACAGTCAACTACTCCTTATCAGTGGTCGTGGCGGCGACAGCCTCGGGTGCCTCGGCGGTCTCGGCATCCTGGGCCTCGACGTCGGCGTCAACGCCGGCGAGCGCAGCCAGGTCATCGAGGGCAGAGGTCTCCTCGGCGGTCACGGGGGCGGAGGCGTCCTCGTCGGCATCGCGCATGGGCTCGATGTCCAGTGCGAGGGAACGGATCTCCTTGACGAGAACCTTGAAGGACTCGGGGATACCCGGAACCGGGACGTTCTCGCCCTTGACGATGGACTCGTAGGTCTTGACGCGGCCCACGGTATCGTCGGACTTGACGGTCAGGATCTCCTGCAGGACGTTGGAAGCACCGTATGCGTACAGTGCCCAAACTTCCATCTCGCCGAAGCGCTGGCCGCCGAACTGGGCCTTGCCGCCCAGCGGCTGCTGGGTAACCAGGCTGTAAGGGCCAGTCGAACGGGCGTGGATCTTGTCGTCGACCATGTGACCGAGCTTGAGGATGTAGGACGTACCCACGGTAATGGGCTCGCGGAACTCCTCGCCGGTGCGGCCGTCAAACAGGCGGGTCTTTCCGCGCTCGTCAAGCTGGGTGACAAACTCGGGGCGCATGTGATCGCCAAAGGCAGCGGTGGCCTTGTTGAGCATATTCTTGTTGGCACGACGGATGACCTCGGCGATCTCGTCCTCCTTGGCGCCGTCGAAGACGGGCGTCGCGGTAAAGAACGGACCGGGGACGTACTTGTCGGAATCGGCATCCTCGGTATCCCAACCGCAGGCAGCAGCCCAGCCAAGGTGGCACTCGAGCAGCTGGCCGACGTTCATACGCGAAGGAACGCCCAGCGGGTTGAGGATAACGTCGATCGGGGTACCGTCAGCCATGTAGGGCATGTCCTCGACCGGCAGAACGTTACAGATAACACCCTTGTTGCCGTGGCGGCCGGCAATCTTATCGCCCTGCTGGATCTTACGACGCTGGGCGACGTAGACGCGCACCTGCTCGTTGACGCCGGGGGCCAGGTCGTCGCCGTTCTCGCGGCTAAAGCGGACGACGTCGATGACGCGGCCGTAAGCGCCGTGAGGCATCTTAAGGGAAGTGTCGCGAACGTCGTGAGCCTTGGCACCGAAGATGGCGCGCAGCAGGCGCTCCTCGGCAGTCAGAGCGCTCTCGCCCTTAGGGGTAACCTTGCCGACCAGGATGTCGCCAGGGCCGACCTCAGCGCCGATGCGGATGATGCCGTCCTCATCGAGGTTGGCAAGCATGTCCTCGGAGAGGTTCGGGATCTCGCGAGTGATCTCCTCGGGGCCGAGCTTGGTATCGCGGGCGTCGATCTCGTGACGGGTGATGTTGATGGTCGTCAGCAGGTCCTCGGCCACCAGGCGCTCGGACACGACGATACCGTCCTCGTAGTTGAAGCCTTCCCACGGCATGTAGGCCACGGTGAGGTTCTGGCCCAGTGCGAGCTCGCCGTGATCGGTCGAAGGACCGTCGGCCAGAGGCTCACCCTGCTCAACGGTATCGCCGACGCGCACGAGCGGGCGGTGGTTGATGCAGGTGGACTGGTTGGAGCGCTGGTACTTGGCCAGGTGATATTCGTCCATGCCGCCGGCATGCTTGACGATAATCTTGGAGGCGTCGGCAAAGATGACCTCGCCGGCGTTCTTGGCCAGGGTGACCTCGCCAGAGTCCAGGGCGGCGCGACGCTCCATGCCGGTACCGACATAGGGAGCGGCGGGGTGAACCAGCGGCACGGCCTGACGCTGCATGTTGGCACCCATGAGCGTACGCTTAGCGTCGTCGTGCTCGAGGAACGGGATCAGCGTGGCTGCGACGGAGAGCATCTGGCGCGGCGAGACGTCCATGTAGTCGACGTCCTCGACGGGCACGTCGGCGGGAGCGCCGAAGGAGCCGTCGAAGTCGCGGGTACGGGCGATCACGGAATGCGGACGGACGATCTTGCCCTCGGCATCGGTCGTGATGAACTCGTTGGTCTTGGGATCGAGCGGCGTGTTGGCCGGCGCGATAACGTGCTTCTCTTCCTCGTCAGCGGTCATCCAGTCGATCTGGTCGGTGGCAACGCCGTTCTCGACGCGGCGGAACGGGGCCTCGATGAAGCCATACTCGTTGACGCGGGCGTAGAGGGCAAGCGAGCCGATCAGGCCGATGTTGGGGCCTTCGGGAGTCTCGATCGGGCACATACGGCTGTAGTGCGAGTTGTGAACGTCGCGGACGGCCGTCGGCACGTTGGTGCGGCGGCTGGAGCCCGACTTGTGGCCGGCAAGACCGCCAGGGCCGAGTGCGGACAGACGGCGCTTGTGGGTCAGACCGGTCAGGGGGTTCGCCTGGTCCATGAACTGCGAGAGCTGCGAGGAACCGAAGAACTCCTTGATGGAGGCCACGATCGGGCGGATGTTGATGAGCGACTGCGGGGTAATCTCGTCGATGTCCTGGGAGCTCATGCGCTCACGGACGACGCGCTCCATACGGCTCATGCCGATACGGAACTGGTTGGCGACGAGCTCGCCGACGGTGCGGATACGGCGGTTGCCAAAGTGGTCGATGTCGTCAACCTTGAAGCCCTGCTCGCCGGCAGCGAGGGACAGGAGGTAGCGCAGCGTCGCGACGATATCCTCGTCGGTGAGCACCGTGACCTCTTCCTCGGTAGTGAGGTTGAGCTTCTTGTTGACCTTGTAGCGACCGACGCGGGCCAGGTCGTAGCGCTGCGGGTTGAAGAGCAGGCCCTCGAGCAGGCTGCGGGAAGCGTCCACGGTGGGAGGCTCGCCCGGGCGCAGGCGACGGTAGATCTCGATAAGAGCATCCTCGCGGGTGAGGGCGGTATCGCGCTCGAGGGTGCGCTTGATCACATCGGAGTTGCCGAGCAGCTCGATGATGTCGTCGTTGGTGACGGCGATGCCAAGGGCGCGCAGGAACATCGTGGCGCTCTGCTTGCGCTTACGGTCGATGGAGACCATGAGCTGGTCGCGTTTGTCGACCTCAAACTCAAGCCAGGCACCGCGGGACGGGATGATCTGAGCCTTGTAGATCTGCTTGCCCGAATCCATCTCGGAGCTGAAGTACACGCCCGGGGAACGGACGAGCTGCGAGACGACGATACGCTCGGTACCGTTGATGATGAAGGTGCCCTGATCGGTCATCATGGGGAAGTCGCCCATAAAGACGAGCTGCTCCTTGATCTCGCCAGTCTCCTTGTTGGTGAGACGGACGTCGGTCAGAAGCGGAGCCTGATAGGTCATATCCTTCTCGCGGCACTCCTCGACGGTATGCGCGGGGTCGCCAAACTGATGCTCGCCGAAGGTAACCTCGAGAACATGGTTCTGGCTCTGGATGGGGCTGGATTCCTTAAACGCCTCACGAAGGCCCTCGTCCTTAAAACGCTCAAAGGATTCCCTTTGAACAGAGATAAGGTTGGGGAGCTCCATGGCCTCCGGGATTTTCCCGAAGCTGACGCGCTTGCGCTCAGTGGCAGTGTATGCGTAGGTCACCAGGTTTTTCCTCCTTCACGGAAATGCTCGGTGGGTTGGCGAGACATAGCTTCGCCAGTTATCGCAACCTAATAGTTTATCAGGTACCGACCGTTGGGCAAGAAAAGCCTTGACGCGATTGAGTTTTTGGAGTAGCAAATTTTTTCGACATAAAATACGCAGGTAGATGTGCTTATATCGAACATATGTTCATATATTTTCTGTGAACAGAGTTACTGATGCGCGTCGCTGAATGGCGGAATGGCGGCGAAGGCTGATCGGGCGGAAACTGCGTCCCGTTTTGAGGCCTCAAACTGGGTCGTAGTTTCCGATTGAGCCCTGTTTGGGAAACTGTATCCCGTCCTGAGCCGATATTCTGGGATGCGCTTTCCGCTAGGGTCCTCAGCCGGAAAGCGCATCCCAGAATTCGATCAAATTGTGGGTCGCACTTTCCGGAGCTAAGCGGCAGGTCGCAAAAAAACGGGTGCAGACCGAAGTCCGCACCCGTAAGCGCTGTTTACTTGCGCATCAAGCCGCCGCGCTCGTCGATGGCATCCCAGAAGGCATCGGCAAAGCGAGGATCGCTTGCGGACATAAGGGCGTTGGTGGCCATCCAGCCAGAAGGCGTGCCGGTGTCGTAGCCCGACAGAGGATCGATGACGACGGCGTACATGGCCTCGCGGTCGAGCGAGCGGGCCATGGCGTCGGTCAGCTGGATCTCGCCGCCCTTGCCGGCCTGCTGGTCGGCAAGCAGCTCCATGACCAGCGGGCTCAGCAGATAGCGTCCGACGATGTAAAGGTTAGAAGGCGCAGCCTCGGGAGCAGGCTTCTCCACCAAGCCGCCGATACGCCACACGGCGCCAGGCTCGGCATCGCCAACGCCCTCGGCGCCCTCGAGGGAGCCCACGCGCTCGCCGGCGATAACGCCATAGCGGCTGACCTCCTCGGGAGCACACGCGGCAACAGCGATAACCGAAGCGCCGCCATGCTCCTTGGAGACGGCAAGCATCTTGTCGCAAATGTCATGGTTGGGCACAACATAGTCGCCCAGAAGAACCAGGAAGTTCTCCCCCGCCACAGCATCGGCCGCCGAGCGAATGGCATGGCCGAGGCCCTTGGGCTCGTACTGATAACGGAAGTCGACCGGCATACCGCCTGCGTGGGCAACGGCATCGGCATATGCATCTTTGCCGCGCTCGCGCAGCAGGTTCTCGAGCGAACGATCGGGCTGGAAGTAGTTCAACAGCTCGGGCTTGCCAGGAGAGGTGACGATGATAGCATCATCGACCTCCTCGGGAGCGAGCGCCTCCTCAACGACATACTGGATAACCGGCTTGTCGAGAACCGGCAGCATCTCTTTGGGCGTGCACTTAGTGCCAGGCAGAAAACGCGTGCCTAGACCGGCGGCGGGGATGATTGCCTTCATATTATTCAAGGATCCTTTCGCAGGCGCAAAGCGCCCCAAGCGTGCGGCACGGCGGCCGCAGACCAAATTGCGATACCGAAGTATCTTACCGCCGGAGACATACGTCGCCGTAAGGCAAACGCAATTCTTCAGCAGGTCAACGCAAATTATTGCTCGAATGGTGCAATTTTATGCCCCAGCGGTAACGGGATTGGCACGGCGAAGACAGCAGTGTTCTGCGTGCCGAGCAATGGGAATGAGGGGGCAAAACAAAAAAGACGGGGCTCGCAATGCGAACCCCGTCTGCAAAGAAATCTGGCGAGAAAGCCTGATTACTTGAGGGTGACAGCAGCGCCAGCAGCCTCGAGCTTCTCCTTGGCAGCCTCGGCGTCCTCCTTCTTGGCGCCCTCGAGAACAGCCTTGGGAGCGCTCTCGACGACCTCCTTGGCCTCCTTCAGGCCAAGGTTGGTGAGCTCACGGACGGCCTTGATGACCTGGATCTTGTTGTCGCCGAAGCCCTCGAGCACGACGTCAAACTCGGTCTTCTCCTCGGCCTCAGCAGCGCCAGCAGCGGGAGCGGCGACAACAGCGGCAGGAGCAGCGGCGGAAACGCCGAAGGTGTCCTCGATAGCCTTAACGAGCTCGGAAGCCTCGAGAAGGGTCATTTCCTTAAGAGCATCGATGATCTCATCGGTGGTAAGCTTAGCCATTTCTAAGTCCTTTCGGTTTCCGTGTCTGTGCACGGAGATCAGTTAAAACACGGCGCGAATGCGCCAGGGGTGCGGCGTTGCCGCCGCGGGTGAAAACAGCGACTAGGCTGCCTTCTGCTCGGAGACCTGCTGGATCGAACGAGCGAGACCAGAGGAAACGCCGTTGACGCAGACAGCGATGTCGCGAGCGAAACCGGAGATGAGACCGGCGATCTGGCCGAGAAGCTGGTCCTTGGTGGGCAGCTCGGCGATAGCCTTAACATCATCAGCGGAAACGGCCTTGCCGTCGGAGATACCGCCCTTGATCTCAAGGACGCCCTTGGACTTAGCGGAGAAGTCCTTAAGGGTCTTAGCGGCCTCGACCGGCTCGGTCTCGTAGAACACATAAGCGACGGGGCCGGCGAGGATCTCGTCGAGCTCGGGCTGCTCCTGGTTCTTGAGAGCGATCTTGACCAGGTTGTTCTTGTAGACCTTCATCTCGGCGCCGCACTCGCGAAGCTGATGACGCAGCTCCTGAGCCTGCTTAACCGTCAGACCGTTGTAGTTGACGACGAACAGACCGGCATTCTCGGCGATACGGGACTCGATCTCTGCAACCTTGTCGATTTTGTACTGCTGGGGCATGAATTACACCTCCTCGAATTCTTTCCGGGCACGGTCCGCCACAAGGACGTGACGGGGGCATGTCCAAAAAGAAAGCCCCCGCGCTGCATGAGCGACGGGGGCGAGAAGACATATCTACTCGACCACCTCGGCTGGCGGGATATCCCATTAAGCTCGCGGGCAATGCCCGTTTGCACCGGCTGTCTCTGGCAGCGGATTCGTGCGTGAACCGAAAGTATTATGGCGGGGACCCCGGCGTCGGTCAACGGAAAACCGGGCTGCACACAATTCCACCATCCGGCACGCTCCGCCGAAGGCCAGGCGCAAGGTTTTCGCTCGGTCAAGTCCTGGGCTCGCACGAAGGCCACATTAAGTGGCCTTCGGCTCGTGCGGAATCTACGAAAACCTTGCGCCTGGCCTTCGGCGGCGCGGCCTGCGTCAACTATGGGGCAGCCCGGTTTTCCGTTGGCCGGCGCGCCCCACTCATAATACTTGGGTCGGTGGGCTGATGGTTTTGGGTCCCGGTGGGCTATAGGGTTGAGACGAAGGTGGACAGGCGGCGGAGGCCTTCGTCCAGATCTTGGTCGGAGACGCAGTAGCTTAAGCGGATGTGGCCTTCGGTGCCGAAGCAGTCTCCGGGGACTAGGGCTACGTTGGCTTCTTTGATGGCTTTGATGCAGAAGTCTTCGCTTGTTAGGCCGAATTGTTTGATGCTGGGGAAAGCGTAGAAGGCGCCGGCTGGTTCCACTACGTCGAGGCCCATGGTATCTAAGGCTGCGAGTACGCGTTCGCGGCGGGCTCGGTAGACTTTGAGCATAGGGGTTGGGTCGACGGTCAGGGCTCGGGCCGCGGCGTCCATCTCAAAGGAGACGGCGCTCGATACTAAGTATTGGTGGGCCTTTGCGATCTCGGCGATGACGGGGGCTGCAGCTGCGAGCCAGCCCAAGCGCCAGCCGGTCATAGCCCATGGCTTGGAGAAGCTCTCGATGACCACCGTCTGCTCGCGTAGCTCCGGGTGGCGCTGGGCAAAGCGCTCATAGCCATCCACATAGACCAGGCGGTTGTACACGTCGTCGCAGACTACGTAGATGCCCGCCTGCTCCGCCACGTGTGCCACGGCGTCAAGCGATGCCGCGTCGAGGATACAGCCCGTAGGATTGTTGGGCGTGCAGATGACGATGGCCTTAGTCGCCGGCGTCACGCAGGCGCGAAGCGCGTCTTCGTCAATCTGAAATTGCGCGGGCTCCGTATCCAAGAAGACCGCCTTGGCATGGTTGGCCACGACGATGCTCTCGTACAGACCAAAGGCTGGCGTGGGGATAATAACCTCGTCGCCGGGGTTGAGCATGGCCATAAATGTTGCCGACAGGGCCTCGGTCGCGCCGTCGGTCAGGATGACCTCGTCGGCCGAAAACGTAAGGCCCGCGTCTCCCATGTAGGTAGACAGCGCCTCGCGCAGGGCGGGACGGCCGTTGTTGGGCGGATAGTGCGTGTCACCGCGGCCCAGCGCGGCGGTCACCTCGGCGCCAATCACATCGGGCGTGGGAAAATCGGGCTCGCCAAGCGCAAGCGCGATGCACCCCGGGTGCTGGGCGGCGAGCGCGTTGATCCGGCGAATGCCGGAGGGCTTGAGCGTGGCAAGCGAGGTGTTCATGGGCAGTCGCATGGCATTCCTTTCGTAAGGGTTGCACTAGGATAGCGCGCCCGCGTGCCACCAGACGGTGTAACCTAAACGGAAACCAACCGGAAAGGAGGCGGCATGGAGACAACTGCACGCGGCGATGTACCAAAAACGCTGCAAACCATTGCGTATATCATTATTCCCGAGAGCGCCGATCTTGAGTTTTTGCTTTGGGACCTGCAGGATGCCATCGCCGCCTATGCTCAGCTTTCCGGCACCGCGCTCCCCCGTTCGGTCGATTTGGAGGCGGATGATGCCGGTGTAGTCGATGGCATGGTGTTCGCTGTTGATGATGCATTTGATGATGAGGCGATGATCGCTGTCGAGCAGGTACTCGATCGCTTCGGGGATACAGAGACACGCGTCTATGTCGTCGTTCTTGCTGGGTCCGAGGACGCCGAACGGGCACACGAAACCGCCGTGCGGCTGCGCCGGGCCTGTCGTCTTCGTGACCTGCCATGGTGCGGTGGCGTTGTCGTCTGTGCCGGCAGCGGCATCGCAGCGCTTCGCCACTCCCCGCGTATGGGCCTCTTACGCCGGCCATTTTCCGAAGCGATGGATAAGCTTGTGGGCGCCGTACGCATGGGCTGCTCCATAGAGCATGCGCAGCTGCTTGGCGGCGGCGATGCCGATAGTGTCGATGTCGACGGCATGGTGCGCGTCAAGCCCGCCGTGCCCGCACCAATCTGGCATGCCATCATCAAACGCCTCGGCGCCCATGCTCAATCAAGGATCTAGATTACCGTGCGGTCCAGTCAACTGCCTCGCGCCAGCGCTCGACAAGCCGCTCCAGGCGCCAGGCCGCGTTAGCGGGACTAGTTGACGGCAACACGACAGCGGACAGACCCGTCCGCTCCTGTAGATAGCGCTTATAGAGGCGCCCCGCCGTACCTCCGTTGCATACCACCCGCTCGATGGGCGCAGCTCCAGTGATGCGTTCGATATATGCCGGCACAACGTTTTTGATGCTCGCGTCGCTCGACCCCTTAACGTCGCAGCTCTCGACCACATCCCACAGGGCCACACCACCGTTCAACAGCATGGATCGCTTGGCGGCAATAGAGGCGTCGAGCGTCGCGGGCTCGCCGCCCACCAAAGGGTCGCCCTCGTTGGGTGGTACAGGCACACCAAGGCACGCGGCCATCACGCGCCAAAAGCGGTTCTGAGGGTTGCCGTAATAAAAGGCATTGGCGCGCGAAAGCACCGAGGGAAACGACCCGAGCACCAAAACGCGCGAGTGCTGGTCAAACACGGGCTCAAACCCATGCTCAATATGTTGATAGCCCTCGTCTGACGCCGCCATGGCCTAGGCCCTCAACAGATAGCGCACCTCGTAGGGCGCAAGTTCAAGCGCACCCGTCAGCTCGACCGTGGGTGCTTCGTCGGCAAGTAGGTCGACGAAGGAGCCGTTGAGTTCGCCGGCTCCAAAGGTATAAGGCTCGTTCACGGCATTGACCGCCACGAGCACCGTCGCGTCGTCGCAGGCGCGCTCGAACAGCAGCTGTTTGTTCTGAATCGCCACGTTGCGGTACGCGCCGTAGCTGAGAGCGCGTGCCGCCGCGTCGTCGGCCAAGCGCAGGTGCGCAAGCTGTGTGATGAAGGCCGTCAGCTCGTTGGGCGCAGGCTCATCGAGCGCAGGGCGCAGCGCCCAGTCGCCATCGGGGCCGCCCTTTTCGCCAGCAATTCCCCACTCGCTGCCATAGTAGATGCACGGGATGCCCGGCATACCAAAGAGCATGCCATAGGCGGGACGCAGGCACGACTTGTCGGTGAGGATGCTCGCCAGGCGTGGCACGTCGTGGTTGTCGACAAACGACAGCAGGTGCTTGCCGCGGTAGATGCACCACGGGTCGCCGCCAAACTGACGGTGCAGCGAGTGGGCGATCTCGAACATGTTGATCGAGTTAAAGCTGGAGTACAGTCCCTTGTAACACTCGTAGTTGGTGCAGGAGTCGAGCATCTCGTCGTTGACGATCTGGTTGTAGTCACCGTGGAGCGTCTCGCCGATCAGGACAAAGTCGGGCTTGAGCTCACGGGCAAAGGCGTGCAGGCGGCGCATAAAGTCGCGGTCGAGCATATAGGCGACGTCCAGGCGCAGACCGTCGACGCCAAAGACCTCGGCCCAACGGCGCACGGACTCGAGCAGGTAATCGACCACGGCGGGGTTTTGCAGGTTGAGCTTCACGAGCTCAAAATGGCCTTCCCAGCCCTCGTACCAAAAGCCGTCGCCGTAGCACGAGTCGCCGTCAAAGCTGATGTGGAACCAGTCCTTGTAGGGCGAGTCCCACTTGCGCTCCTGCACATCGCGGAAGGCCCAAAAGCCGCGACCGACATGGTTGAAGACGGCGTCGAGCACCACGCGGATGCCGTGGGCATGCAGCGTCTCGCACACGGCGGCAAAGTCGGCATCCCCACCCAGGCGACGGTCGATGTGGCGCAGGCTGCGCGTGTCGTAGCCATGGCTATCGGACTCGAGCGGTGGGTTGATGAGCACAGCGCCAATACCTAGTTCCTGCAGGTAGTCGGCCCATTGGGCGATTTTCATGATGGGGGCATCGGGGTTGGGCGCGTCGTCGGCAGCCTGGGCAAGCTCATCCTCGGCAACGGGCGCGGCGTTTTCGCGCGGAGCTCCACAAAAGCCCAGCGGATAGATCTGATAGAACGTCGTCTCGTATGCCCACATAGCAACCTCCCGGTAAGCTCAACACAACGACATCCATTGTATGCCCAGCTTGCATCCTCTTCCCCAAAATAAGTTGCGGTGAAATAGTTCCCGCTTGGGCCTTCAGGGGCCTTAAACAGGAACTATTCCACCGCAACTGATGAGGAAACGTGATTAGGCGACGGGCTTTGCGCGGCGTATGGCCGGGAACATCACCGTGATGGCGAGGATGACGCCCACGACGGCAATCGCCCCGCCCACGAAGCCGATCCAGGCGATACCGGGGCCCGAAACCACGGCGCCGCCGATCGCGGTGCCCGTGCCGATACCCAGATTAAACAGGCCCGAGAAGATCGACATGGCGACAGCCGACGAATCTGCCGGCGTGTACTTGATGAGCTCGGCCTGGAACGCCACGTTAAAGGCCGTGGCGCAGCAGCCCCACAGCACGCAGACGGCAAGCACTGCTGCGAGCGACGATGCGGCCGAACCTATGAGCAGCAGGGCCGCTGGCACGCCGGAGAGCGTGATAGCCAAAAACGGGAAGCGATGCCCGTCGAACAGGCGGCCAAACAGCCAGCTGCCCACCAGACCGGAGCAGCCAAACGCCGTCAGTGTCATGGTAATGGCGCCCGCGTCGACGTGCGCGACCTGCGCCAGGAAGGGCTCGATATAGCTGTAGCCTGTGTAATAGCCGGTCGCCATAAAAACCGTGACCGCGTAGAGCGCGATGAGGAACGGGTTCTTGAGCAGCTCGGGCAGCTGTTTAACGGCAAAGCGCTCACCCGCCGGCATGGCCGGGAACACCGCTGCCTGGTACACCACCGCGGCGGCAGAAAAGGCCCCGACCACGGCAAACGTCATGCGCCAGCCTACGGCCAGGCCGATGGTGCGACCGATCGGCAGGCCAAAGATCTGCGCGATGGACGAGCCCGTGGCGATCATGCTGATGGCGAGCGCCCCGTGACGGGCGTCGACCAGGCGCGAGGCCATAATCGAGGCGACCGACCAGAACACGGCATGTGCGCAAGCGACCACCAGGCGTGCACAGACCAAAATAGGATAGGTGGGCGCCACGGCGGACAGGAACTGACCCAGAGAGAACACGGCGAGCACGCCGAGCAGCATACGCTTGAACTCAAAGCGCGAGGCAAACACCATAAGCGGCAGCGACAGCAGCATGACGCCCCAGGCGTAGACCGAAATCATGATGCCTGCCTGGGCCTCGGTGAGCGAGAACGATACGGCAATATCAGTCAGAAGGCCGATGGGCATGAACTCCGATGTGTTGAACACGAACGCGCAGCAGGCGAGCCCGATAAGCGGGAGCCACTGCTTGAGCGAGATGCCATCTTGTCTTGCCTGAGTCATGTAGGAAACCTCTCCGATTGTCTTGGGCGGTGGGCGATTATATAGCAACGGCCCCGCATCCGTCAGTACAGATGCGGGGCCGCAATCAACTCAATACACAGAGGTTGCGCCGTCAATAAATAGCTAAGCCAACCCCAGCAATATGCCCACCGAATGCACGACAAACGCCACGATCCAGGCGACCGTCACCTGAAACACAAACACGGCAACGGCATAGCGCGCGCCCAACTCGCTCTTGACGGCACCGATTGCCGCCACGCAGGGCGGGTACAGCAGCGTAAAGACCAAGAACACGTAGGCGGTAAACGGCGAAAACATGGTCGACAGCGCCGCGGGTGACGTTGCATCCAAAAGCACGGTGAGGGTCGAGATGACGCTCTCCTTGGCGATAAGTCCGGTGACGAGCGCCGTGGATGCACGCCAGTCGCCAAAGCCAAGCGGCGCCAACGCCGGCGCGATGATGCTACCCAGACCGGCAAGTAGACTCTGCGACTGATCGGCGACCACATTAAAGCGGATGTCAAACGTCTGGAGGAACCAGATGACCACGGTGGCGGCAAAGATGATGGTAAAGGCCTTGGTAATAAAGTCCTTGGCTTTATCCCACGCCAGCATCACCGTCGTCTTGATGCTCGGCAGGCGGTAATTGGGTAGCTCCATGATAAACGGCACCGGGTCGCCCTTAAATGCCGTGCGGTTGAGCACCAAAGCTGCGATGCAACCGACCGCAATGCCAATCAGATAGAGCGAGACCATGGCTGGGACCGTCGCCTGCGGGAAGAATGCTCCGCACAGCAAGCCGTAAACCGGCAACTTGGCCGAGCAGCTCATGAACGGCGTGAGCATGACCGTCATCTTGCGATCATGCTCGGATGGGAGTGTACGGGTCGACATGATAGCCGGCACGGTGCAGCCAAAACCGACGAGCATGGGCACAAAGCTGCGGCCCGACAGGCCAAAGCGACGCAGCACCTTATCCATGACAAAGGCCACGCGCGCCATGTAGCCGGAGTCTTCCAGAATGGAGAGGAACAAGAAGAGCACGACGATAATCGGCAGGAAGGTCAGCACGCTGCCCACGCCCGTAAGCACGCCGTCGACAGCCAGCGAGCGCACCACGTCGTTGGTTCCGAACGCCTTGAG
The DNA here is from genome assembly GCF_050313495.1 of Collinsella sp. SGI.178. Classification (NCBI taxonomy): domain Bacteria; kingdom Bacillati; phylum Actinomycetota; class Coriobacteriia; order Coriobacteriales; family Coriobacteriaceae; genus Collinsella; species Collinsella sp. SGI.178. The sequence continues at coordinate 185,380 of NZ_JBNPLM010000001.1, forward strand.
ACCCGCATCGGCCGAGGCGATGATGACAGCGATGCCGTCCTCCATAAGTCCCTGCAACGCCGCGCCGATCACGCCAAACGTCAGCCAAAAGACGAGGCCCATGATCACCAGAAACGCCGGGATGGCCGTGTAGCGACCCGTCAGGATGCGGTCGATCTTGACGGAGCGCACGTGCTCGCGGCTCTCGTGCGGCTTCACCACGCAGCGCCCGCACACGTCGCCGATAAAGCTAAAGCGCATATCGGCCAGCGCGGACAGGCGGTCGGTGCCAGCCTCGCCCTCCATCTGGGTAATGATGTGCTCGATAGCGTCAAGTTCGTTGCGATCCAGGTGAAGTGCCTCGGTCACCAGCTCGTCGCCCTCAACCAGCTTGGTCGCCGCAAAACGCACCGGAATGCGGGCCGTCACGGCATGGTCCTCGATCAGGTTGGCAATGCCGTGGATGCAGCGATGCAGCGCACCGCCGTCCGGGCCATCGGGCGCGCAGAAGTCCAGGCGACCCGGGCGCTCGCGGAACCGCGCCACATGCAGAGCGTGATCCACCAGCTCGCCGATACCCTCGTTGCGGGCAGCGCTAATGGGGACAACAGGCACGCCCAACAGGCTCTCGAGCAGGTTGACGTCCACGGCGCCGCCGTTGGCCGTCACCTCGTCCATCATGTTGAGCGCGATGACCATGGGGCAGTCGAGCTCCATAAGCTGCAGCGTCAGGTAGAGGTTGCGCTCGATATTGGTGGCATCGATGATGTCGATGATGGCGTCGGGATGCTCGTCAAGGATGAATTGACGGCTGACAATCTCCTCGCCCGTGTACGGCGACAACGAATAAATACCGGGCAGGTCGGTAACGCTCGCCTCGGGGTGGTTACGGACAGTACCGTCCTTGCGGTCGACCGTCACGCCGGGAAAGTTACCAACATGTTGGTTGGAACCCGTCAGCTGGTTGAACAGCGTGGTCTTGCCGCAATTTTGGTTGCCGGCGAGGGCAAAGTGCAGCGGCGCGCCCTCGGGCACGGCCGTTTTTGCCGCGCGGGGCGAATACGTCCCCTCACCGAGCGCCGGGTGCTCCGTCGTGCCGATTGCGGCGTTAACGCGCGGGCTCGTATCGGTGTCGTGAATACCCACGAGCTCAATGCGAGCAGCATCGTCTTTGCGCAGCGTCAACTCGTAGCCACGCAGGCGAATCTCGAGCGGGTCGCCCATGGGGGCGTACTTCATCATGGTGACTTCGGTGCCCGGCGTTAAGCCCATGTCCAAAATATGCTGTCGGAGTGCCTGATCGTCCGATGCCACCGATGCGACAACGGCGTCCTTTCCAATCTCGAGTGTATCGAGCTTCACGTCCGTGTTCCTCCCCCGACGCCCACAGGGCGTTGCATTTATGTTCACCATTGCTAACCGTTTGCCATGGCTAACCAATTTTAACCATGCATGATAGCGCGAACATGCAGCGACGTTCAATCAACAGATTGTTGCAATGGGGACAGATCGCTTTGCCCAATAGATGCGATGCGGAACAACCAGGCGCGGGAGGGGATTCCGGGACACGGTTTCCCAGACGGCACCCTTTCGGAAACCGCACCCCACTATTCAGGCGAATTCCGGGATGCAGTTTCCCGATGGGGGCTCCTGGGGAAACTGCATCCCACTCCGAAAC